>NZ_JBFUJK010000013.1:0-136974 GCF_056401395.1 Arthrobacter sp. P4_F11 | reverse complement strand
TCGGCGGTCTCTTCCGGATCACGATCAGGCAGCTGGTTTGTCAACCCGCTGAGGATATGGGAGGTATCTTCTCCTGCAGCCACGTCCACCTCACTCTTCATCGTTGAATGGTGGTCAATATTTTTCATTATGTGAAAAAACTTTCTTGCATTTCGAGATTATCGAGAGGGGCTGGGACGCGTCAACATCAGCGGCGCATCACCGCGGCCCGGCAGTCACAATCGGTTGAAAGGTCGGTACACAAAGCAACGCGGGGTCAGATGCGGCCCATAAAGCAGCCCGGCATCGGCCGTATCTGACCCTGCGTTGCCTTGGCGGTCAGGCTGAGGTGAGCAGCCTGCCCCACCGCGGGGAGAGCAGCGGGGCGCCGGCCATTTTGAGGCAGTGCCACAGGGTCACGGCCACCGAATCGAGCACGGGAACGCCCATGGCCGCCTCGATTTCCTCCGCGATGTTGGCACCGTAGAGATTGGTGCAGAGGTACACGAGCGCGTCCGGGTTCTGTGCCGCGAGTTCCAGCGATCCGGGCCGCATCTCGGCGTCGGAGACCCGGGCGAATGATTCGTTGTCGCTCAGGCCGAGGAAACGGTGGTCAAGTGTTTTGATCCCGTCCCGTTCGTAGGACGCCACGATCCGTTCGTTGACGTCCTCCGTGTACGGGGTGAACAGCCCGATCCGCTCGGTGCCGAACGACCGGAAGGCCTCCATGTAGGCCAGTGTGGAGGTGGTGGCGGGAATGCCGGTGGCGTCCTGTATTCCCTTGACGAGTTCGCGGTCGTGATCGGCGCCGAGCCACGATCCTGAAGTGCCGTTCCACGCGATGACGTCGACGTCGGCGGTCGCCAGGATCTCGGCGGCGGCCCGCATTGCCGGGGCATCAAATTGCCGGTCGGAGGAATCGTCGAGGGCGATCCGCGTGACCTGGATCCTGGCGAAGTGGATTGTCACGTCGTCGCGGTCGCCGAGGATCCGGTAGCTTTGCGGCTCCAGGCAGGTGTTGGAGGACGGCACGATCATGCCGATACGGGTGGGGCGGGTTACGGAAGGCATGGGTGCTCCTAGCGGGCAGCGGGGTAGACAGCGGCGGGGGCGGGGGTGGCGCTGACGGGGCCGGCGGCCGTGGCGGCCTGGTGTTCGCGGAAACCGTTGCGGGCCACGAACCGGCCCACGGGGCCGGGGTCATGGAAGCCGCTGGCGTCCAGCACCACGCGTCCGGCGGAGACCACGACGGCGGGCCAGCCGGTGAGCGTCCTGCCGTCGAACGGCGAGAAATCCGTTCCCATGTGCAGGGCAGCGCCGTCAACGGTGCGTTCCTGTGCGGGATCGAAGACGACGAGGTCGGCGTCGTACCCTGCTGCGATCGTTCCCTTGCCCGGCAGGGCGTTGATCCGGGCCGGACCGGCGGCGAACACTTCCACGAAATCCTCCACCCGGGCTGCCCCGCCGGTGGCGTCCATCATGGCGGTGAAGGTGACAGGCATGCGGGTTTCCACTCCCGGCAGGCCGTGCGGCATGGCGCGGATGTCATCGGACCGCTCGCGCTTTTGCGTGAGGTCGTAGCAGGAGTGGTCCGAGGCCACCGTGTGGATGGCTCCGGCGGCAAGCCGGTCCCGCAGCGCGGCGACGGTCTCGGGGCTGCGCATCGGCGGGCAGCAGGCGTACCACTCGGGGAAGGACGTGCCGTAGACGGTGTCGTCCAGGGTGAGGTAGTGCGGGCACGTTTCCGAGAAGGCGTCCATTCCGTGGCTGCGGGCCCCGGCGACGAGGTCTACGGCCCCCGGCGTGGACTGGTGCACAAAGTAGACGGGAGCGTTGGTGTACTCGGCCATCGCCAGGGTCTCCTTGACCGAGATCTCCTCCGCGAGTTCGGGCCGGGTCCGGTGCAGGTGTTCGATGCCGATGCGGCCGTCGTCCGCATGCTGCTGGGTGCAGTCGGCAATGATGGGATCGTGTTCGGCGTGGATGTAGGTAAGGCCGTCGAGTCGGACCATCTCGCGCATGACCTTCAGGATGGTGTCCCCGTCGGCCATGGTGGTGCCCCGGTTCGTGGTGTACATCTTGACCGAACGGACACCTTCGGCGGCGAGCTGTTCGAGCTGCCACGGCACAGTCTCGTCCCACAGGACCACCGAGCCGTGCAGGGCGACGTCGCAGCGGGACTCGCGTGCCAGTTCCTTCTTGTGCAACACCGCGGCCAGCGGGGTCTCGCGGGCGTCGCGGGGGATGCCGAAGTCGATAATGGTGGTGGTGCCGCCCCAGAGGGCAGCGGCGGATGTTGTCCGGTAGTCGTCCAGGGTACGGAACCGTCCGGTTACCTGGGCGACATGGCAGTGGCCGTCCACACCACCCGGAATCACCAGCTGGGCGGCGGCGTCGATGGTCCTGGCGGCAGCGGGGACCGGCTCAGAAGCGTCCACGAGCTGGACGATCGTCCTGCCGTGCACCACGACGTGCACATTCTGGCGGCCGAAACTGTTGACCACGGTGCCGTTGGCAATGACAAGGTCTGGGGTGTGGGACATCGTTGTCCTCCTTCGAGAAAGAAAATTAGTGGGACGGTGCGGGCAGCCGGGTGGCGTGCTGCGCCGTCGTGAGGGCGGCATCGAGGTTTTTCGAGAGCCCCTTGCGGGCCTTGACCGGTGGCGGCGCGAAGGCGCCGGCCCGGTGCGGGCCGGATTGGAGGTTGACTACGGACTGGGCCATCTGGATGCCAGCGGAAATGCCGTCCACCACGGGGACGGGGATCTGGCCTGCAAGCTCGCGGGCAAGTCCGGCGAGCGGCGCGCCGGCGAGGATCACGACGTCGGCCCCGTCCTCGGCGACGGCCTGGCGGCTGAGCGCCAGCAGGGTCTCCTTGAAGTCCTGCTGCACGGAACCGATGCCGTTGAGGCTCTCGTTGATGGAGCGGATCGAGGCCAGCCGGCCGGCGAGCCCGAACCGTTCAACGCAGTCCAGATACCAGGGCCGGATCCGGTCCGAGATGGCGATGATCGAGAACCGGTGCCCCTGCAGGGCGGCGGCGCAGAGTGCCGCCTCGGTAATTCCGATGACGGGGACGTCGGCGAGTTCCTTCAGCGCCGGCATCCCTGGGTCGCCGAATGCGGCGACCACCACGCCGTCGACGCTGGCGCCGTCGCGAGTGTACTCAGCGATGATTTCGGCGACGGCACCGGCGGCGATCAGCGATTCAAAGCGGGTTTCGATGTATTCGACGCCGTGGCCGGCGGTCCGGACTACCAGTTCGGTTCCGGGCGAGGCTGAACGCCGGGCTTCGGATTCGATCAGCGAAGTGACATCGTTGCTGATGTTGGGGTTGATGACAAGGAGTTTCATTACTTCTTCCGATGAAGGTCGGGTTCCGTCCGGCGGAAATTCTCCGGAAACTGTTCCCGGTATTTGTCGATGTGCGACGCCGACTGGGCAGCCGCCCGGTCAGGGTCACCGCTGGCGATCGCGGTGTAGAGCGCCCGATGTTCTTCGATGAGTTCGGGGAGGTCGCTCACATGCCGGAACAGCCAGTGCATCCGGCCCTGGAGGGGTTCGAGCGCCGATTTGAGGAAGCCGTTGTTGGCGATCCGGGTGATGGCATCGTGGAATTCGCTGTTGGCCCGGTGGGCGTCCATAATGGCGCCCCTGGCTAGAGAGAGCTCGGCCGCGTCCAACAAGGCTTCCAGCGCACTGAGGTCCTCCGGTGTGGCGCGGGCCGCGGCCAGCCTGCAGGCCAGCACTTCGAGCGACTGGCGGACGTCGAAGAGATCCTCCACGTCTTTGGGGCTGAGCGAGCTGACTTCGGCCCCGCGAGCGCCGCGGTCGCTGACCAGGCCTTCCTGGCGCAGCATTCGCAGCGCCTCGCGGACCGGGAGTCGGGAGACGTTGAATTCGGCGGCGAGGTCGCGCTCCACCAGCCTGGTGCCGGGAACGTAGTGCCCTTCAAAGATCCTGTTGCGGAGGGTGTCCCGGACAGCCTCCCGGAGGGGGCGTTCCTTGTCCTGGGTTTCTTCTGCGGTAAGCATGGTGCTCCATTTCGGGTTCTTTATGGCACTGCGTTCCCGGCTTCGGGAACTGGTGTTTCGTGGCCTAGCTTAGACAGGGAGCCGCTTGTTGTAGTTCAGGGTCAGCACGGATGCGCCCATGATGATCGCGGATCCCACGAAGTACAGCAGCGCCCAGGTGTATGAGCCGGTGGCACCGACGATCAGGCCGACCGCGATCGGGGTGACGAAGCCGGAGATGTTGCCGCTGAAGTTCATCGCGCCGCCCAGGACGCCGGCGTTGGTCCGGCCACCCAGGATCGAAGGGATGCTCCAGAAGAGGCCCACCCAGCGAAGGAAGAACATGACGACGGACAGCAGGACTACCGCCGTCGTCGGGTCGGCAACGACGGTGACACCGACAAGGCCGCCGATCACTACGACGCTGGAGGTGCCCAGGAGGGTGCGCATGACGCGGTTGGCCGAGGCGCCGGATGCCCGCCATTTGTCGGCGATGGTGCCGCCGAGGATTTCGCCGACGAAACCGGCGCCGAAGATCACGAACGTGGACCAGCCGATGGTCTTCAGGTCAAAGCCCTTGGCCTGGGCCAGGTAGAGCGGGCCCCAGGTGAGCAGGCCGTAGAAGACGCCGTTGAAGCCCAGCCAGCCGAAGCACATGGCCCAGAAGGAACGGAACTTCAGGTAGGGGAGCAGGGCGCGCTTGCCCTTGCTGCCGTCGAGCTCGGCTTCGGCGTCCTCGGCGGCGTGGGAGGCCTCGATGTACTCGGCCTCGGCGTCGTTGACTCCGCGGTGCTGGCGGGGGTTGTCCCGGACGTACCACCAGACGGCGAGGCCCATGAGGACGGTGGCGGCGCCGGCGATGATGAAGGAGCTCCGCCAGCTGCCCGTCGAGGCGATCAGGCCTGCGATGAGGATGCCGCCGAGCCCGGCGCCCAAAGGGGCTCCGGCGTCAAGGATGGTGGCGCCGCGGCCGCGTTCCGATTTGTGCATCCAGATGGCGTTCAGCTTTCCGCCGGCCGGCATGACGCCGGCCTCGGTGACGCCGATGCCGAGGCGGGCGATGAACATGCTGACAAAGCCTCCGGCCAGGCCGGAGGCCGCCGTTGCGGCACCCCAGCCGACGCAGGACGCGGTCATCACCTTGCGGGGGCCGAACTTGTCGATCAGCCAGCCGACCGGGATCTGCATGAGGGCGTAGGTCCAGAAGAAGGCCGAGAGCAGGAGGCCTACGAGCTCCGGGGCCATATTGAATTCCTTCTGGATGATGGGCAGGGCAACAGAGATGGATCCCCGGTCGATGTAGTTCACGGACACGAGGACCAGCAGGAGGAGGAACATTTTCCATCGGACATTCGTGCGCCGTTGCACGCCGTCCTTGGAACTTGTGAGGTCATCGGGCTGTACTGCTGTTTCGGTATTTGGAAGAGACACAACTTCTCCTTGATAGAGAGTAAACATGCCGGCAAGTGATGGGGGATTTGTTTGAGGGTCAGGATGCCGGAGCGTGGGGCGTCCTGTGCGCGGGCCCTGAGTCGATCGCGGCGGTTGATAGGGGCCTGATGTCAGCGCTGACATCAGGTTCGGATCAGGTGCAGAATCTGGGAGGGCGGGGCCCGGCAAGCTTTCCTTGTTTTGGGATCCCGTTTTGGGATCCCAAATTCAGATTAGGAGTGACGTGGGCCACTGTCAAGGGTCATGGGCCGGCCGGGCCGGTTCGCCGCGAAAATGTCGATTGTGACTGGCCCTGGGTGCCGGGCGGGCTGCGCCGGAACATGGCTGCGCCGGCCACCAGGCAGGGAGGCCTGTGCCCGGAGCGGTGCCGGGACCGGTAGGGGTGTGACGTGGTGCTGGCAGCCGGTCTTGGCTGCTCCGGGCTTAGCTGCCCCGATAGGTGGAGTAGGCGAAGGGGCTCAGCAGAAGCGGGACGTGGTAGTGGGCCTGCGATTCGGACACCGCAAAGGTCAGTGTGACTTCGGGGAAGAAGGTCTCGGTCCCGGCAGCCGCGTAATAGGCTCCGGTGTCGAAGCCCAGGCGGTAGGTGCCGGAGCCCAGGCTGTCGGGGCCGAGCGACTTGACGCGGCCGTCATCGTCCGTGGCGCCGGCCGCGATCCTGACCCAGCGTTCGCCGTCGAGCATGTCCAAGGTGACTGCGACGCCCGCGGCGGGCTTGCCGGAGCCCGTGTCCAGAACGTGGGTAGTGACGTGGGAAGTACTCATGCGCCTATCAGTCCTTCGAGTCGGAGTACCGCGATTTCGCGCAGCTGCTGGCCGATGACCAATTGTTCTTCTTCGGGAGTGTGGGCGAGCCGGGCGTTGAGGGCCGCCAGGATCTCCTCGCGGCTGCGGCCGGCCGCGCGGATCAGGAAGACCTGGCCGAATTTTTCTTCATAGCTCCGGTTCCCGGCGGCGATGGCGGCGGCGACGGCCGGATCCGGAGCGCCCAGGCTCGCCTGCTCCGATTGGGAGAGCCGGGCCTCCGCGCTGTTTCCTGCGGCCCGTTCGCCGATGCGGGGATGGTGGGCCAGCGCGGCTTCCACCTCCGCGTCGGTGAACGGTTCCGCCGCACGGCCGGCGGTTTGGAGGAGGATTTCCGTACTGTCGAAGGGCCTCGAGCCGACGATCTCCTCAATCCATCGCTCGATGTCCAGGCAGGGGCGCAGGGCGGCGGCGGCCTCCGCGCGTCCGGCGGCATTAAAGTCGTACAACAGCATGTGCCAGATCCTTTGTGTCAATGCTGGCATCCACGGTGTAGGGCTATACGACAAAATATTCGTATCGTGGAACTGTTATTTCAGCATATGCAAAAAATTGAACCGTACCGGGTGGCGGGTGTCAACCGGACGGCGGATCCGCGGCACCTTTCGAAAAGTGCGGCGGTTTCGGATAGGCGCACCCCGGATCCGGGATGCGCCTGTCCGAAATCGCCGCGGAAAGCCGAAGGGTTCGTTCCGGCTAACTCGCCAGGAACCGCAGCAGAACCTCGTTGACCTCCGCCGCGTGGGTCCACAGCATGCCGTGCGGGGCGCCATCGATCTCCACATACTCGGCGCTCGGCAGCGCCTTGGCGAATTGGCGGCCCGCGACATCGATCGGCAGGATGTTGTCCGCCGTGCCGTGCACAATGAGGGCCGGGACATCAATTTTGGGGATGTCGGCACGGAAGTCCGTGTACCAGGTCGGCTGCGCTGCCGCCGACGCCGTGGCCCCACCACTGGTGGCGAGGTTCCAGCCGGCGTTCATGACCTCCTGGCTGAGCCGGGGGGTGCCGAGGAGGGCTTCGCTGTTGTAGAAGTTCTTGAAGAATTCCGTGAAGAAAGCGTACCGGTCCGCCGTCACGGCCTCCATCAGCCCGTCGAACACCGACTGCGGGACCCCGCCCGGGTTGTCCTCGGCCTGAAGGAGGTATGGCTCAAGGGAGCTCAGGAACACGGCTTTCGCCACCCGGGCAGAGCCGTAGGTTCCAAGGTAGCGGCCCACCTCGCCGGTGCCCATGGAGAAGCCCACCAGCACGGCGTCGTTCAGGTCGAGGGTGGTCAGGATGGTGTTGAGGTCCGCCGCGAACGTGTCGTAGTCGTAGCCCTCGGTGGGCTTGCTGGACTGTCCGAAGCCGCGCCGGTCATAGGTGATCACACGGTAGCCCGCGCCGAGCAGCGCCGCGGTCTGCTTCTCCCACGACGAGCCGTCCAGTGGGTAGCCATGGATAAGGACCACGGCCTGGCCGGATCCGTGGTCCTCGTAGTAAAGCTCGACGTCTGTGCTGTTTTCGGTTCCAACCTTGATGTAAGCCATGCCAGCGGTCCTCCCGGTTCGGCGCAATGCGCGGTGGTTCGGTGTGGGCGGTTCGGTGTGGGGCGGTTTCGATCTGGTGTGCAGTCAGTACGTGGCCTCCACTTTAGCGGCCGGAACTCCCGCCGCCAGAGCCTGTTCACCATCCGGAATGAGGAAGTCCTCCGCCAGGTCCGCCCATTGGGGCCGGAAGGAATACAGGCAGCCGAGCCTCAGGCGGGTCGCGGCTGCGTAGGCGTCGAAGCGCGCCGGGGTGACATGCAGTTCCTCGGCAGCGGCGATGACGTGGCGGAGGGCGGTTTGGTACCGTTCTGCGCTCAAGCGGTGTTGGCGCAGGCGCAGCTGGAGGTGCACGGCAAGGTTTGCGAGGTCGGCAGCGGCCTCGGCCCGGCCGGCTTCGTCGAAGTCCAGCAGCCCCAGAGGAGCCCCGGGACCCGCCGTGAAGATCTGCTTGTCGTGGAGGTCACCGTGGGACCACACCAGCGGATCCGGATCGGTCCGGAGCAGCTTTTCGGCGGTCTGCCCTGCGGCCACGCGCACGGCGATGTTCTGCGCCTGAGCCGCCGGAACGTCCCGGGCGTGCACGAGCCATCGGTTCACTGCGTGCCGCAGGTTTTCCAGTTCGACGGCGGCCGGCCGGGGTGGGAGCGCCTCGAGGGTAGGGCGGTGCGCCGGAGTCCGGGCCAGGGAATGCTGCCGGACCCAGGCCCGCGACCATTCTTGCCAGGCATGTTCGAACAGCGCATCGCTGACGCCGGGGTCGTTTCCCAGCTCGAACAGGGAGCGCCCGGGCAACGCCATGAGGGTGAGGCAACCCGGGCTGCTGGAGACAATATCCGGGGTGAGGAAATCCTCGGCGCCGAGGAGCTCGTTCATCCGGGCGTGTCTGCCCACTGCTTCGTCGGCCTGGAGGACCCGAAAGATCTTGAGGTAGTGCTCCCCGGCCCGGACCACGGCACGCTTGTGGGCCCGGTGTACTACCACCATCCCCAGCGGCGAAGCGAGCTTCAGGGCGGGGAGGCGCCGGTCGCGGCCGTCCCGCAGGAGCTCCAGCTGCCCCGCCCGGAGGTGGGCTGCCCGGACTCCTGCCCGATCCGGGGCCGCAAGCTCCAGAACATAGTCCTCCGCGGAGTCGTCGGGCCAGGACCGTATGACCTGCCATTCGAAGTTGTCGGCATCCAGGATGGCGGCCGGGACGGGCGGGTGCCAGCCCATGTGGATCAGCTCCGGGATTCGAGGGGCCGGCTGGCGGCCAGGACGGTGGCTCCGAAGGACTCACGATGCTTTACCCGGTCCTCGAGAACGCGGGTCGCCAGCAATGAGCCCGAAGGGAACGAAGAACAGGCCAGCCGCAACCAGCGCGCGTCCCCGTATGCACCGAACCGATCCGGGCTGACCTGCAATTGCTCGGCGACGGCCAGCACCTCCGTGTGGGCCTTTAGGTATCGCGCCGACGTTAGGTTATTGCGCCACATTCGCCGCTCCAGATGGAAGTCCAGGTAGGCGAGGTCGCGGGCGGCCTCGGCCCGGGCAGTATCGTCGAAGTCCAGCAGTCCGAACGGGGACCGGCCGTCGCCGGCGATGATCTGCCGGTCGTGCAGGTCTCCGTGGGCCCATACCAGCGGGTCCGGTGCCGCACCGAGCAGGTTCGCCGTGACGTAATCTGCCATGGCGATCAAGGTGTCGCGTTGGGTGGACAGTTCCGGAACATTCTCTGTGTGGTGCAGCCACAGTTTCAACCTGCTGGCCACGGCCTTCGCTTCCACCTCGGGTGAAAGGACCGGGAGGGCCCCCAGAACGTTTTGTCTCCTGACGTCAGACGCCGCGCTCAGCTGGGCGAGCCACGCGCTGGACCATTTTTCCCATGCGCCGGCAAACTCCTTCTCGCCGATCGTGACGTAGTCCTCGCCGATTTCGCCCAGCGTCCGTCCGGAGAGGGTGCTCAAAACGAGGGTGTCCGGGGAGCTCTGAAGCACCTGGGGCGCCATAAAGGCGCCGGCGTCCAGCAGGAGGTCTATCTGAGCGTACCGTTCGGCCGGGACCGCGGCCCTGCCGGGCCGGAAGACCTTGATGTAGCAGCCCTCCGCCTGGATGATCGCCCGCCTGTACGGCCAGTGGGCAATGATTTCCCCGTGCTGTCTTTCGGTACGAAGGGCCGGCAGCCCGGGATCGTCCTCCGGCAGGATCTCAAAGTGGCCATGGCTCAGATGTGCTCCCCGGACACCGGGGCGTCCCGCAGCCTCGACCTCCAGCAGGTACTCTCCGGGTTCCATATCGGGCCACGCATTGCGGACGCGCCACGCCGTACCGGCGTCGTCGGTGTAATTCCAAAGCGGCGGGTGCCAGGTCATGTGATCAACTCCAGGGCTCGGCGGATATGCCAGCTCGTGTCGGCCGGCCAGTCGCTGGCCCGGTTCCGAAACGGGTCGACGCTGTTCAGGAACAACCGGAACGCCGCCCAGGTCTCTACCCTGGCCTGCGATACGTGCCCGCCAGCCTCGCGGTAACCGTCGATCAGCTGGGCCGTCTTACGGCCACCGGCCAAGGGCCCCACACCTGCGGGGTCTGCGATGTCCTCCACCGCGGCAAAGGACCCAAGGTCCCTCGCCGGGTCGGAGGTCGTCACGCGGTCGAAATCGATGATGCGGATGGCCGGGCCGTCCACCAGGACCTGGTCCGCCGAAAAGTCACCATGGACCATCACCGGCTGTTGCCTTCGGGGGCTGGCGGCGCCGACAGCTGCCAGGAGCCGGCGGGAGAGCGCGTCCACCGGAGCCTCGAGCCCGGGGAGCAGGCAGGTGACCATGGACCGCGTGGCCATGAGCTGGCGTACAAGGTTCTCCATGTCCGCCATCGGGTCCGCTCCGGTTTCCGTGTCCATGCCATGGATCGCCGCCAGGGCTTGGCCAGTCCGGTAGGCGGCCGGATCATTGTCGCCGCCGCTCAGGTCTCCGTGGCCCCAGTCCGGGGAGGCACTGATGCCGTGCGCGGTGCATTCCGGGTCGGCGAGTTCGGGCAGGACCGGTATGCCGTAGCTCTCCAGCCGCTGCCGCAATCGGGGACCTGCTGCAGCTTCGTCAACCAGGACGGCGGTCTTGACGACGATGGGCAGTGTCGCCGAAGGGACCCTGACAACGAGCCTGCGCTCCGGGTTGTATCTCAGCACGCTGACCGGGGGGTCCAGGAAGCGCTCTGCCGCAGGAAGTGCTCCCAGCCGTCCGAGTCCGTGGTCCCGGAGCCACCGCAGCTTGGGGCGCAGGGGCCAGTCCTCTTCGATGGGGCCGACAGCCACCACGACGTCCCCGCGCGGACCATCGGGCTGCACAAGCCGAATGCCGCCGCCGCGCTTTTGCGAACGCTCCGCCCGCCGCTGCAGTTTCTCGACGTGCTCCGGGGTTGCGGTCGACGCCCAGCCGTAGCTGCCGGCCCCGTAGCCGGCCCGGCGGAAGGCGACGAGGGCCGAGGAGTGCGGTTTGTAGCGGGTCCTGATGATCCGGACGCTTTCGCCCAGGAGCTCGGAGAGCAGCTCGTCGTCGAGGACCCAGTTCAGGCCCGGGATCCGGGCGTCGCGGGCCGCCAGGACACGGTCAGCTTCGCGCCGCTGCGCCTGCAGACGTTGGCCCTGCTGCAGTTGTCCCAGCGGGGCGGTACTCATGTCGGCACCTTGAACAGTTCACCCGGCTCTGCGGTCTGCTGCCGGTGGACCCAGCCGGCAAAGCGTGAATCCGGATCGGCCAGCAATGACTGCGGTGACCCATCTTCGATGATTTCGCCGCCTTCGAGCCAGATCACACGGTCGCAGGATTGGGCCGCGTTGACGTCGTGGGTGATCGTGATGGAGGTCCGGCCCTCGGTGAGTGTGTCCATGGCGCTGAGGACCGAATCCCGGGATGCCGGATCGAGCCCGGCGGTCGCCTCGTCCAGGATCACGATAGGGGCCTTGCGGAGGATGGCGCGGGCGATCGCGAGGCGTTGGCGCTGGCCGCCGGAGAGGTCCTTGGCGGCTTCGCCCAGAATCGTGTCGTAACCGTTCGGGAGGGCGCGGATGAAGGCGTCGGCCTGGGCCAGCTCCGCGGCGTGTTCGATTTCCGCGTCGGAGGCATCCAGCCGGCCGAACCTGATGTTCTCCCGAACAGTGGTTCCGAAGAGCACGGAATCCTGCAGCAGGATGGAGACGTGGGAGCGCACGGACGCGATCTGGCATTCCCGCAGGTCCTGGCCCCCAACGCGGACCGTGCCGGAGATGGGATCGATCATGCGCAGGACCAGGCTGGCCAACGTCGATTTCCCTGCCCCGGACGGGCCGATGAGCGCCAGATGTTCCCCGGCCGGAATTCGCAGATTGATCTCGTGCAGAACCGCGATTTCTTCGCCGTGGCCGGCATCGACGTCCTCGAACTCGATGTCTGGGTGCTGGCTTTCCAAGGCGCGCGCGTTGGGTGCTTCCGGGAGGTCGGTCTGCGCCTCCAGCAGATCTGCTACCCGCTCGCCGGAGGCGGTGGCCCGGGCTATCCGGCTGGTCTGTTTGGCCAGGTCCTTCAGCGGTTTCATCCCGGTCTTGAGGTAGGTGAGGAACACCACCAAGTCGCCAGGTGTCATCGAGTGGTTCAGCACGCGCCAGCCGCCGCCGGCCAGGACGACGGCGGTGGCGAAGCCGATCAGCACGTCGGTGCGGCGCTCAAGCCCCGCGGCTAGCCGCAGAGCGACGACGCCGGTGCCCAGGGCCGCCTTGTTGCTGTTGCGGAAGTTGGAACTGATGGTGTCCTCGAGACCGTAGGCCTGCACCTCGCGCATGGCGCTGAGGGTCTGGGACGCGGTGCTGGCCAGGGCGCTTTCGCCCGAACGTGACTTCCTGGCGGCGCTGGTGATGGAGCCGGAACTGCGCCGGGAGAGGAAGGCAAACACGGCAGTGGCCAGGAAGACGACAAGAGCCAGTAATGGGTCAAGCCACAGCATGATCCCGGTCATGGCCACGAGCGTTACCGCGTTGCCCAGTAACGGCAGGCCGGCCGTGACGGCGACTTCCTGCAGCCGCGACACATCGGCGACGATGCGCTGGACCGTGTCGCCGGAGGAGGTCCGGGTGTGGTGCCGCATGGATAGGCCCTGCACATGGCGGAAGGTCTGCGCCCGGAGGTCGGCCGCGATCCTCGACCCGACCAACGCGAATGAAATCTGGGACCAGTAGTTGGCAATGGCGCGCAGGATGCTGATGGCCACTATCGCACCGCCGCACAGCAACAACGTCTCCGCGCTGGCATCGATCGTGGGCCCCGGCCTCCTGATGGTCGCGCCGAGTGAGCGGGACACGCCGTCGATCACCATTTTCACCGGCCACGGCTCCAGCAGGCGGAGCAGGACGTCAGCGGCAAGGGCCACGAATCCTATGGTCATCCTGAGCCTATGGCCGCGCAAATACGGGCGGACGCACCGCAACGTGCGGCGGAGCCCGGACTCCGGCTTGGCGGAACGACGCGCGCGGAACGGGCGTAGTCGTGGGCGCCGCCGTTGCTTCCGTGGCTGTCGGGTGGGGTCCTCCTGCATGGGACTTGTCTCTGTGGGGACCTCCTGCGTGGGACTGGCTTCCGCGGGAGCCTCCTGCGCGGGGCGGTGGCGCGCCTCAGGACGGTGCCGGGCAGCAGGGCGCTGCCGCGCGAGGCTCTCCTGCGCGGGATAATTTTCCGCCGGACTCCGAAGCAGATGCCGGGAATCGGTGGTCATTGCCTGGCCAGTCTGCGTGCAGGCGGCAGCGCCCCGGTGATCCGGGACAGCACCCCGCTCCAGCTGAACCGCTGCACGGCGTCGTTGCGGGCCTCGAGCCCCAGCCTTTCCCGCAAATTCGGATCTTCGCCGAGCCGGAGGAGGGCGTCCGCGAGCGCGGCGGGGTCCCCGGGCGGGACGAGGATCCCGGTGCGGCCGTCCTGGATGATGGACGGGATCTGGCCCACGGCGCTCGCGATCACAGGCAGCCCGGCTGCCATGTACTCAAAAACCTTCAGCGGCGAGAAGTAATCGTCCTGGCCAGGTCCGTCCGGGGGATAGGGTGCGGCGGCGGCGTCGAAATCTGCCAGGAAGCCGGGCACCGCCGCCGGCGCGACGGGGCCCGAGAACACCGTCGGCACGCCGAGGGATTCGGCGAGGCGTTCGAGGTCCTGCCGGCCGGGGCCGTCACCCACCACATGGAGCTGCCAGCGCAGGCCCGGGTCCGCGGTCTGCTGGTTGGCCAGGGCGACACCGTGCAGCAGGCCGGGGACACCGTGCCAAGGCTTCAAGGTTCCGACGAACCCGACCGTGAGGTGGTCCGGATTCCGGCGTCCGGGGCGGCGGGCCGTGATCCGTTCGACGTTGACTCCGTTCGGCGCCAGCACGGTCCTGGCGGTCGGCACCCGCGCCCGCACCCAGCGGACCACGGGATCCGAGACGCAGGCCACGACGTCGGCCGTCGCGGCGTTGCGGCGGAACACCGTCTCAGCCTTCTTCACATCGAGCAGCTGGCGGTACCGCTGCTGCTCCTCGATCAGCGGAGCATTGACCTCAAGAACGGACGGCACGTCCAGGATGCGTGCCACCACGGACAATGCCGGGCTGAACAGCGAATACCGCTCGTAGAACAGCCCGCAACCGTTGCGCAGGACCTCGTCCGCCAGGCCCAGCGCGGCGTCCTGGACCGCCCGTTCACGCGCGGAGGCGGGGACGGATTCCGGCTTGACTTCGACGACGTCGAGATCGGCAAGATCGCTGGGCCGCTCGGTGCCGAGCAGGGTGCAGTAGACGGTGACGGCGGCGCCGGTGCCGCGCCACGCCCGGACGATTTCCTGGACATGGACGGAGGAGCCCTTGGTGCCGAAGACAGGAACGCCGGGGTCGGCGCAGAGATAGGCCACGCGGGTCATGCGACTCTCCTTTCAGAACGGGAGAGGGACCTCAGGAGCTCGGCCTGGCGGTGGACGTCGTAGTCCTCCTCGATCAGGGCGCGGGCGTTGCGGGACATGGCAAGCCTGTCCGTGGCCGGGGAGCCGAGCGTGCAGATGCCGCGGGCCAGGGCGTGCGGGTTGCCCGGCCGGACCAGGACCCCGGTGGAGCCGTTCCGGACTACTTCGGGGATCCCGGTGACGGACGTGCTGACGCAGGGGACGCCCGTGGCCATGGCCTCGAGCAGGACCGTGGGCATGCCGTCCGCGTTGCCGTCGGCGCCGACCACGCAGGGCGCCACGAAGACATCGGAGGAGTGGAGCAGCTCGTGGACCTGGTCCTGGGTCTGCGGGCCGAGGAGGCGGACATGGGCGCCGAGTCGGAGCTGGCCGATGCCGGCCTCCAGTTCCTCGGCCATGAGCCCGGTACCGGCGATCCGGAGGTCCAGTTTAACCCCTTGGTCCAGCAGTTCGGCGGCCGCGGGCAACAGATACTGGAAGCCCTTTTTCTCCACCAGGCGCCCGACGGCGGCGATACGGAGGGTGGCTTCGAGCGGCCAGGGCTCACGGTACGGGAAGCGCTCCAGTTCCAGGCCGTTGCGCACCAGATGGAGCCGGGCCGTCGAGGACGGGAAGCGGCGGCGCAGGTAGCGCATGTTGTACTGGCTGATGGTCACGGCGTGGTGGGCCTGCTCGAGCTTGAGCCGCAGGTCCTCGTCCTGGACCGATTCATGGAAGATGTCCACCGCGTGCGCGGTGAACGAGAACGGGATGCCGGTAATGAGGGACGTCAGCCGGGCCACGGTGGTTGATCCTGAGGCGAAGTGGACGTGCATGTGCCGGATGTTGCGGTCCTGCAGCGCGGTGGCCAGGTTGATGGCCTGCACGGCGTCGTCTGCCGAGGCGGCGGCGAGTTCGCCCAAATTCCGGCCGACGGCGGCTGTGAGCCCGGCCGCGTCGGCCATCCGGAGGCTTTCCCACAGGGCCACAGTCTTGATGGGCCGGTCAATGTACGTCACCGGTGCCTGGACCCGGGCGAGCTCGGGGTGGAACCGGGGGTCGTCGGTGGGACGGAGCGAGAAGATTTCGATCCGGTCCCCGGCGGCCTCGCGGGCCAGGATCTCCGAAACGATGAACGTTTCGGAGAACCGCGGGTACATCTTCAGGACGTACGCCGTCCCGGGTTCAAACGGCGACACGGCTGGCACCTTTCACGCCCGCTGCGGCATCGCTTTCGTCCGCGCTGAAATGTTCGGCACTGGCCCGTTCGGCGGTGACCTGATCGGCACTGTCCCGATCCGCATGGGCCAGCCCGGTAGTGGCCAGCGGCCGCAGCAGCTCAGCGGCCAGCTGCGGAACCCGGATCAGGCCGTCCAGCACCGCACGACGGCGGTCCACGGTGGTGCCGAACCGGGCAGCCAGCCAGGCTGCCAGAATCTCCGGCGTCAGCGTGTCAATCTCGTGTTGCTCCAGGTACCCGGCCGCGGCGAGGGAGGCGGCCCTGATCCGCTGCTCGGCGCGCGACTGCGTGCGGGGCACGATCAGGGCCGGGACAGGGGTGCTCATGATTTCGCACACCGTGTTGTAGCCGCCCATGGCCACGACGGCGCCGGCGTGCCGGATGTGGAACACGATGTCATCGACTGCGGCGACCACTTTGACGCCGGGGCGGGCCCGCTGCCGGAGGTCGTCGAGCTGCTCGGCGGGCATCTGCGGTCCGGCGACCACGAGGTGTCCCAGCCCGTCCGGGACCGGCGTGGCGACGGCGACGCTGGCCAGGGCATAGCCGTCCGAGCCGCCGCCGACCGTCGTCATGCAGTACCGCCCGGGCATGCAGCTGGTGCCGGAGGCCGAAGGGCGCCCCACGGCGAGGTAGCCCGTGTACCGGATGAGCTTTCGGAGGGCGAACGGTATTTCGCCGGCGGCTACGGGATCGTGGACTGCGGGATCGCCGTAGACCCAGATTGCATCGAACAGGTCCTTCACCACGCGGGGACCGCCCACCCTGGCCCATTCGGCGAGGGCCGCGGCGGGCGAGTCAAGGACTTCGCGGAGGCCCAGCACCACGCGCACGGGCCCGGCGGTGCGGGCGTGGCGCAAGGCTGTTTCGAGTTCGCCATGAACGCCCGTGGCGTGCCGGTCCACCACCACGAGGTGGGGGGAGAAGCCGGCCAGCGTTGCCTGCAGCAGCCTGGCCCGCAATGGCACGAGCTCCCCCATGGGCAGGGTCAGGTTCCGCGGCAGGTAGCCCGCGGAACCCTTCGCCACACCGGGAAGGAGCACCCAGTCCCACCCCTCGGGCAACCGGAATGCCGGTGCGAGGGCTGTGCCCGTGATGAGGATTCCGGTGACGGGGCGGCCGATCAGGCCGGGAAGCTGATTGTTCAGCGCGTGGGCCAGTGCCAGATTCCGACGCACATGTCCCAGACCCACTGAATCATGTGAGTACAGCACTATCCGCAATGGCTCCACAACAATCCTCCCCCGCCCCCGGTGCCCCCGGACACGGTCGCGAACGCGACTGTGTCCGGGCCGGTGCTGTCTGATGTTATGCATCAGCGTGCGCCCCGAGAGTGAGGATGGGATGAGGGGAAGATTAAGGATTCCTCATCCAAGGGCCCGCGTTTGCGGCGCCGCGCTTAGGCACGGACACCAGCAGGTGCGGGCCAGGCCAGACGGCGGGCAAGGTAAGACGGCGGACCAGGTCAGACGCGGACGCCGGAGGACTGCAAGGGGATCCGGATCAGGAACGTGGCCCCGTGGCCGTATTCGGATTCCACCGTGGCCACGCCCCCGTGCGCCTGTGCGATGGCCGCGACAATGGCAAGGCCCAGTCCCGAGCCCTCCACGCCGCGGCCCGTGTGCGCCCGGCCGAACCGTTCGAAGATCCGTTGCTGGTCTTCGGCGGCGATGCCGATCCCGTCATCGCGCACCCACAGCACAAGGGTGTCCTGCGGGGGCAGCGAGGTGCCGTCGCTCGTTTTCGGGCGCTCAATCCGGGAGCCGAGCGCGATGGTGGAGGACAGCCCGGTGTACTTGACGGCGTTCGCGGCGAGCTGGACCAGTGCCTGGGTGAGGCGCTGCGGATCCGCTTCCACCACATAGTCAGCTCTTTCATCGATCTGCCAGTGCCGGTCGGCCAGGACGTGCACTTTCTCCATGACCTGATCCAGGAGTTCCGGGACCCGGACGGGTTCACGCTGGATGAAGCCGATCTCGCCGGAGTTGGCGAGCAGCAGGAGGTCGTCCACCAGGCGCTGCATCCGGTCCACCTCGTCCAACAGCACGTCCCTGGTGGCAATGACATCGTCCGGATCATCGACTGTCACGAGCTCGAGGTGCCCGCGGAGAATGGTCAGCGGGGTCCGCAGTTCATGGCCGGCGTCGTCCAGGAACTGCTGCTGTTGCTGGGCGCCCTCATCGAGTCTTTCCAGCATGGTGTTGAAGGTCTTGGCGAGCAGGGTGACGTCGTCCTCGCCCTTGCGCACCTCAACCCGCTGCGTGAGGTCCTCCGGGCCCACCGCCCGGGACGTCTCGCGCATACGGCGGAGCGGATCGAGCAGCCGGCCGGCAACCACGCTGCCGATCACTGCGGCAGCCAGGAGCATGCCGAGGGCCACCAGCGAATACGTCCGGACCGAGCTGGCGTTGTGCTCGCGCTGGTCGCCCGCGTCCCGGCCGACCAGGAAGAATGTCCCGGGGGCGCCCTTCATGGGCACCACCACTGTCCTGAGCGGACGGCCGTCTGAGTTCAGCTCGCCGAAGGATGCGCCGGCCGGGTTGCTGAGCCCGGCGGCGTCGGCCAACATGCTGTTGTTCAGGAGGTTGCTGTCCCCGTTGCCCTCCACGGTCCATGCCACATGCCCATCCACTATCCCTGCCATGACCTCGTTGCTGCGCGGCTCGATATCCTCCGCGGCCTCGTGAAGTGCGCTGATGTACGTCCTGTTGGCGTAGTCTCCGGACGTTTTTTTGTTGGTCTGGACGAGCTTGACCACGGCGTTGGCCTTGTCCAGAACCGCTTGGTCGATCCTGGCGTCAGCCTCCTGGAACTGCACCACGAACGTGACCATCCCGGCCGTGACCACTCCGGCGAGCATCATGCCCAGCATGGCGGCCACCACCCGGAAACGCACCGAGTGGAACTTTGCGCCCCAGCCGGACGGGTCCTGGGTTTCCGCCTCAGGGAAGGCAACCGCCGGCGCGGCCTGGCCGTCTTCACTGGGATGTTCATCCGAGGTGGCCACTCTGTTCCCTTCCTGCGCGGATCAGCTTGCTGTGCCTAGCTGAGGCGGTACCCGGCGCCGCGGGTGGTGAGGATCCGGTCCGCGCCGAGTTTCATCCGCAACTGGCGCACGTACACATCCACCACGTTGGACGTGCCATCGAAGTCGTAGCCCCAGACATGGCTGAGCAGTTGCTGCCGGCTCAGGACCTGCCCGGGGTGGAGCAGGAACATTTCCACCAGCGCGAATTCGCGGGCGGAGAGTTCCACCATCCTGCCGTCGACGCTGACGGAGTGGGTGAGCAGGTTCAGTTCCAGGGGCCCGTAGCGCATAACGCTTCCTGCCAGCACATCGCCTGTGTCCGACTTGCGGATCCGGGCCTTGATGCGGGCCACGAGTTCCTCGAAGTGGAAAGGCTTGACGATGTAGTCGTCGGCGCCGCCCTCCAGCGCTGCGACGGTGTCGCTGGATGATCCGCGGGCCGTGAGGAAGATGACCGGGATGCCCACCTGGCCGCGGCGCAGTGCCGCGAGGACGGCGTACCCGTCCAGGCGCGGGAGTCCGATGTCCAGGAGCAGGAGATCGAATTCGCCGCTGGAGGCGTAGTCCACGGCCGTGACGCCGTCGGCGACCACCGTGGGAACGTAGCCGGCCGCGCGCAGGCCCTTTTCGATGAAGCGGGAGATGCGTTCTTCGTCTTCTGCAATGAGGATGCGGGTCAAGGTGACTCCCTGGACAGCCCGGCTCCGGAAGGCCCCCTAGCCGCGCATCTGCACGGTCCTCTTCGCGGGATCCTAGGCCTGCTCCAATACTGCGGCGTCTCCTACCTGTGACTGGGAGGAATTCCGGGGCCCCAGCAGCCTCGATCAGCCCGGAGTGCGGGCCGGACCCGTGCCCCGCTGTGTGGGGCCGGCGGTTGAGCTGGTGCGGACCCGTCAGGGCGGCGCGGCGGGACGTGCTGGACCGCGCGCTGGACAAGAGGCCCCTGCGTCGGGGCGACTGAACGTTCTTGATTCAGAAGGAATGGACATCTGGTGCTCCTCCAGAGGACGGCCCCACGGCGTGGGGTTCCATCGGGCAGCTGCGGCTGAGACTATTCCCGCTTCTTTCATCCTGCCCCCGTAATGGAGCCTGCGCCACCTTTGATCGGTTGATTTTCAGGCTATTAACAGGGACCTCACCATCACCGCCCAAAAAGCGCGCCGGTGAGCTGGCGAGTCAAGTCGTGGATGAGGTCCAGACGGTCCGCACTGTCGGCGTCGTCAGGGCCCCACGTGTAAATGACCACCGCGTAGGAGCGGTCGGCGGCGCTGAGCAGGGCGGCGTCGTGGACGTAGCCCTGCACCACGCCGTACTTGTGGTGGACCGTGATGCCGGGCGCGACGGCGGCCGGGATGAGGTCCTCGTCATTGGTGTGCTGCATGTAGCCGAGCAGCTCCGCGGTGTGATCGGCGTTGAGCAGCTTGCCCGTGGTGAGCTGCGCCAGGAGCCGCGCCATGTCCGTCGGGGCCACCAGGTTTTGCTCGGGATCGTAGGTGATGCCGAGGGTGGCGGCGTAGGCGGTGAGGTTGGGGTAGCCGATGTCCCGCATCAGAAGGAGCCATGAGTCGTCGCTGCTGGTGTTGATCATGGCTTTGAGCTGGAACGCGGCATTGAACGCGCCCAGGGGAGCATCGAGTGACTTATCGCCGGTTTCCACCAGGTGGTAGTAGGCGGCGGCCGTCAGGACCTTCGCGGTGCTCGCCGCCGTATACGGTGCCACGTCGCCGTAGCTCTGCAGCTGGCCGTCGCGGGTGTCCAGCACGGCGACGCCGATCCGGTGATCGGGGTGCGCGCCGATGATCCGCTGCATCTCGGCGGGAAGGTCGACGGCGGCGGCCGGGGCTGCCGGTGCGGTCTCCGCCGGACCCGGCTCCTGCTGCTGGGCGACGGTCAGGACGTCACCGGTCAGGACGTCGCGGGTCAGGAAGTCACGGGTGTGGGAATCACTGCCGGGTGCGGTGCGGATCGCGCCGAGGACCACGACGGCGGCCAGCACCAGCACCGCGGCGGCCCAGACGAGCACCACGTTCCTGCGGTGCGTGGGAGCGGCCGGCCGGGGGCCCGGATTCGTCATGTGCGTGGGCCTCTCCGGACTCAGCGGGATGCCCGTCACGGGTGCCGGGCCGATGGTTTCGATGTGGGGTCACAGCAAGTTCTATCAAAACCGGGGTGTTTTTGACGGTAGGCGCGGCCTAGTGCGTCGTTCTGGCCGGGTCTGCAGACCCCAGACGGTTAGGCCGACAGCCGGTTCGGGGCGATCTGGAGGTGATGCTCCAGGACGTAGTTGGCGATCGCCAGGGCGGAGGTTGCGGCAGGGGACGGCGCATTGCGCAGCAGGGTGATGGGGCCGAGCCGGTCCACGGCGAAGTCATCCAGCAGGGAGCCGTCCGCAGCCCAGGCCTGGGCCCGGACCCCGGCACCGGCCTTCCGTGCGAGGTCGCCGGATTCCAGCTCGGGCAGGAACTGCCGGGCCTGACGGAAGTACAGGGGCTTTAGCAGCGATGCCGAGATCTCCCGGGCGCCCATTTGCCAGTGCTTCCGTGCCAGGGCCGCGGCGCCGGGCCAGCGCAGCGAGGCCAGGGTGTCCGGCAGGGACACCCTGGTCCATGAGTAGCCCTCCCGGGCCAGGGCCGGCACCGCGTTGGGGCCGACATGGACGTCGTCGTACACGCCGCGGGTGAAGTGCACGCCCAGGAACGGGAAGCGCGGGTCCGGCAC
Organism: Arthrobacter sp. P4_F11; assembly: GCF_056401395.1. Taxonomy (NCBI): domain Bacteria; kingdom Bacillati; phylum Actinomycetota; class Actinomycetes; order Micrococcales; family Micrococcaceae; genus Arthrobacter; species Arthrobacter sp. P4_F11. The sequence goes on along the minus strand of NZ_JBFUJK010000013.1, from coordinate 115,299 downwards.
CGGGTAGATCATCCCGCGCACAAGGTGGCTCCTGGCGGCAGCCATCACCCAGTACTCGCCGCGGAACGGCAGGATCGCGGGCGACGGGCTGGCCCCGACCATCCGTGCCACCACGTCCGACTGGAGCCCGGCACACACCACCAGCCGGTCGAAAGCATGCGTGGCTGCCGCCGTGGAGACGTGCACGGTGCCGCGCGCGTCGCTGACGGCCACCACCTCCTGGCCCAGCAGCACCGATCCGCCGCCGAGCCGCACGTCCTGTGCCATGGCCTCGGTAATGGCGGCGTAATCCACGACGGCGGTTTGTGGGGAGTGGACCGCCGCGACGCCGGCGGCGTGCGGCTCGATCTCGCGCAGTTCTGCCCCGGTGAGCCGTTTCACCCCCGGAACGCTGTTCTCCCGGGCGCGGCGTTCGATCTCGTCGAGCCGCGGCAGCTCCGCCTCGGTCACGGCGACCACCAGCTTTCCGAGCTCGCGGTAAGGCAGGCCCTTGTCGCGGCAGTAATCGCGGGTGAGGGCCCGTCCGCGGGCGCACAGGACGGCCTTTAGCGATCCCGGCTGGTAGTAGAGGCCGGCGTGGACCACCCCGGAGTTGTGGCCGGTCTGGTGCGCGGCCACGCGGTGTTCCTTTTCCAAAACCGTGACGTGAAAGCCCCCGGTGCGGACCAGGGCGCGGGCAATCGCCATACCCACGATCCCGCCGCCAATGATCCCGATCCGAGCCGCCATTCGCGCCACCTTCCCGTCTGCTCTCCTACTTCAACAGGCACCCCAACGCCCGTTGCTGTGGACCCTATCCCGAAAGGCGCCCCGATGGCAGGGGCGTCCACCGCTGCCGCATGGCCGTGGCGAGTGAGGCCCGTGAGCGGCTGCGTCGGTGCCTCTACTACGCTGGCATTCATGACCCGGAAAATTACTGTCAGCCTGCCGGACCCCACCTTGCATGAGTACCTTCAGCCGCACCCGGACGTCACTGTCCTGGAGTGGGACCTCGCCGGTGAGCCGCCCCTGCCGCGGATCGACATCGTGGTCCCGCCGTACATGGGCGGGCCGGCGGTCCTGCGTGGTCTGGAAAATGTGGACACGGTCCTGGTGCAGAGCCAGTCGATCGGGTACGACGGCGTGGCGGAGTTCCTGCCGGCCGGGCGGGTCTTCGCCAACGCGTCCGGCGTGCACGAGACTTCCACCGCGGAGCTGGCGCTCGCCCTGATCCTCGCCAGCCAGCGCGAGCTGCCCCGCCTGATCCAGAACCAGCAGGAAGGCCGGTGGGATGCCCGGCCCACGGCCAGCCTGGCCGACCGCCGCGTCCTGATTGTTGGCTACGGCGGGGTGGGTAAGGCGATCGAGGACCGGCTCCTGCCGTTCGAGACCACCGTGACCCGGGTGGCCAGCACCGAACGGACCGATGACCGCGGCCGGATCCACGGCATCGCGGAGCTGCACACGCTCCTGCCGGGGCACGACATCGTGGTGGTGGGGGTTCCGCTCAGCGACTCCACCCGGCACCTGATTGATGACGCCTTCCTCGCGGCCATGCCGGACGGCGCCCTGGTGGTGAACGTGGCCCGCGGCCCGGTGGCGGACACGGAGGCCGTGGTCCGGCACACCGCCTCCGGCCGGATTCGCGCCGCGCTGGACGTCACTGATCCCGAACCCCTGCCGCAGGACCACCCGCTCTGGCGGACCCCGGGCGTCATCATCAGCCCGCACGTGGGTGGCGCGAGCTCGGCGATGCGCCCGCGGATGGGCCGGCTGCTGCAGCGGCAGATCGAGATCATGCTGGCGGGCGAGCCGCCGCTGAACGTGGTGTTGAACGGCTAGTTGGGCGGCACAGGCCCCGGCCCGGGCGTGTCGCTTTAGCCCTCCTGGGTCACGGCCGACATATCGCCGACGCCAGGTGTGCCGTCGGCGAGCGCGTAGCGCTGCTGCACCGCGCCCTTCGATGAGGCGACGACCGGCTCGATGAGCCTGAGGTTCGTCGGAACCACCCCGTCCGCGAAGACCTTCTTTCCGCCGCCGAGGAGGATCGGATACACCCAGAGCGTGAGTCGGTCGAAGAGCCGCTCGGCAAACAGGGTCTGCACGAAGTCGAGGCTGCCGATCACGTGGATGTGCTCGTGCCGGTCGCGCAGTTCGCGTACGGCGGCGACGGTATCAGGACCGAGGAGCGTGGAGTCAGCCCATTCGAGGGCCGGCGACTGGCGCGAAGCCACATATTTCGGGATGCGGTTGAACAGCCGCGCGATGTCACCGTTGGCGTGCGGCCAGTACGCGGCGAAAATGTCGTAGGTCCGGCGCCCGAGCAGCAGCGCGTCCATCCCCGCCATCCCGGAGACGACTTGCTCGCCGACGACCTCGTCGATGAGGGGCGCCTGCCAGCCGCCAAACGCGAAGCCGTCGGCAGGGTCCTCGTCCGGGCCGCCGGGCGCCTGCGCAACGCCGTCGAGAGTGGTGAACAGGTCGATATGGATGAGTCCCATGCCGTGCTCCTTCTCCGTTGCCCGTCGTCGCCGCGGCGACGGGATCACTTCGAGGCTGGCACACCGTTCCCCTGCGAAGCAACAGGTTTCAGCGGGTCCCGGCGGTGTCCACCACGCAGAACCTGTTGCCCTCCGGATCGGCCAGGATCACGTAGTCGGCGTCCGTGGGCCGCTTGCTCCATTCGATCCGGGTGGCGCCCAGGTCCAGGAGGCGCTGCACCTCGGCGTCCTGGGTGTCCGTGTAGAGGTCCAGGTGCAGGCGCGGGGGAATCTGGACGGCCGCGGGGACCCGGTCCAGGGAGACACAGGTGCCCACCCCGCCCGGCGGCTGCAGGATCACGAAGTCGCCGTCGGGCTCGTACCGGGGCTCGTAGCCCAGGGCTGCCTGCCAGAAACTCATCTGGCGTTCGAGGTTGTCCACCCGGATGACGATCGAGCCAATGCGCAGCATCCGCATCAAGCTACACCCGGGCCGCAGGCCCGGCAAGCAGACCAGCCCGGCAAGCAAACGCAGCCCGGCAAGCAAACCGCGCATTTGAACATCGCCGCAGGCCCGCCCCCGATTCGCCCTGAGAGGAACCCAGCTATCTCCCGGCGGCCGGACGTAGACTGACCCTCACATCGTTCTGTGTGACACAGTCTGTGACGCATGAAGTGGAGACCGGATGCTCTGGAAACTGCTCGTCGAATACCTGAGGCCGCAGCGGCGGCTGTTGCTCGCCGTCGTCGTCTTCCAGCTGGCGGCGTCCATTGCCTCGCTGTACCTGCCCACCTTGAACGCGGACATCATCGATCAGGGCGTGGCGACGGGGGACACGGACTACATCCTGCGCGTCGGCGGCCTGATGCTGGCGGTCACGCTGCTGCAGGTCATCTGCACCGTCGTGGCCGTGTACTTCGGGGCGAAGGCCGCGATGGCGCTGGGCCGGGACGTCCGGGGTGCTATCTTCAGCCGGGTCGCCGCGTTTTCCGAGCAGGAAGTCACCCGGTTCGGCCCGCCCAGCCTCATCACCCGCTCCACCAACGACGTCCAGCAGGTCCAGCAGCTGGTCCTGATGTCCGCCACGCTCATGGTTACGGCGCCCATGCTCTGCATCGGCGGGGTGATCATGGCCATCCGGCAGGACCTGCAGCTGTCCTGGCTGATCGCCGTCAGCGTCCCCGTGCTGCTGGCCGCGGTGGGTTCGATCATCTTGCGGATGGTGCCGCTGTTCCGGGTGATGCAGGCCCGGATCGACACCGTCAACCGGGTGCTGCGCGAACAGCTCACCGGCATCCGCGTGGTGCGGGCCTTCGTCCGGGAGGACGTGGAGACGGCCCGCTTTGCCCGCGCCAACGAGGATGTCACGGACACTGCGCTGCGCGCCGGCAGGCTCATGGCTCTCGCGTTCCCCACCGTGATGCTGGTCCTCAACGTCTCCAGCACGGCCGTGATCTGGTTCGGCGCGTTCCGGATCGAGGACGGCTCCATGCAGGTGGGCACCATGATCGCGTTCCTGAGCTACCTGATGCAGATCCTGATGTCCGTCATGATGGCCACGTTCATGGCGATCATGATCCCGCGCGCCGCCGTCTCGGGGGACCGGATCGGCGAGGTCCTCGGGACCGAATCCAGCGTCCGGCCGCCGCTGCGCCCGGTTTCGCGCGCGGCCGGGCGGGCAGCCCGTGGCGAGCTGGAGATGCGCGACGTCGGGTTCGCCTACCCGGGTGCCGAGCAGCCGGTGCTCCAGGACGTGAACTTCACCGCCCGCGCGGGGCAGACGACGGCGATCATCGGCAGCACCGGCTCCGGCAAGACCACCCTGGTGAACCTGATGCCGCGGCTCTTCGACGCGACCTCCGGTTCAGTCCGGATTGACGGCGTGGACGTCCGTGAGCTGCACCCGGACCTGCTGTGGGGGCACATCGGCCTGGTCCCGCAAAAGCCCTACCTGTTCTCCGGCACGGTGCGCAGCAACCTGCTCTACGGCAAGCCGGACGCCACCGAGGACGAGCTCTGGCGGGCCCTGAGGATTGCCCAGGCGCAGGATTTTGTGGAGGAGCTGGAGGGCGGGCTGGAAGCACCGATCTCGCAGGGCGGCACCAACGTCTCCGGCGGCCAGCGGCAGCGGCTCGCGATCGCCCGGGCACTGGTGAAACAGCCCGAGCTTTACATCTTTGACGACTCCTTCTCCTCGCTGGACACCGCCACGGACGCCCGGCTGCGGCAGGCGCTCAAGCAGCACACCGCCGGGGCCACCATGGTGATCATCGCCCAGCGGGTCTCCAGCATTGTGGACGCGGACCAGATCCTGGTGCTCGAACGCGGCAGGATCGTCGCGCATGGCACGCACGAGGAACTGCTGGAGGCATCAGAGACGTACCAGGAGATTGTGAACTCCCAGCTCGCAGCGGAGGAGGCAGCATGAGCCGCACCGACAAGGCGCCGACGCCGGCCCCCGCCGTCGCTCCTGCCGCCGGGGCCCCCGGGGCCCCCGGGGCTCCCGGGGCGAAAACCCCCATGCGGATTCCCCGTCCGGCGGGCGGCCCGTTTGCCGGGATGAACATCCCGGCCGAGAAGGCCATGAACTTCGGACCGTCTGCCCGGCGGCTGCTGGGGGAGCTGCGGCCCGAACGGCTGTGGCTGACGCTGGTCCTGGTGCTCGCCGTCGTCGGGGTGACGTTCTCAGTGATCGGGCCCCGGCTCCTGGGCGAAGGCACCAACCTGATCTTCGCCGGCGTCGTGTCCAAGCAGCTGCCGCCCGGGGAGACCCAGGACCAGGTGATCGCCCAAATGCGCGCCGCCGGGCAGACCCAGCAGGCGGACATGCTCAGCGCCATGACCCTGACCCCCGGCGCCGGGATCGACTTCACCGCGCTGGCCACCGTGCTGCTGTGGGCGCTGGTGTTGTACGTGCTGGCATCGGTGTTCGGCTGGATGCAGGCGTACATCCTCAACGGCGTCGTGCAGCGCACGGTCTTCCGGCTCCGCGAGCGGATCGAGGCGAAGATCAATAAGCTGCCGCTGCGCTACTTCGACTCGGTGCAGCGCGGCGAGCTGCTCAGCCGGGTGACCAACGACGTCGACAACATCTCCCAGAGCCTGCAGCAGTCCATCAGCCAGGCCGTGACCTCGGTGCTGACCGTGGCCGGGGTGCTGGTGATGATGGTCCTGCTCTCGCCCACGCTGGCGCTGATTGCGCTGGTGACCATTCCGCTGACGCTGGTGACGACGGCGGTGATCGCCAAGCGCTCCCAGAAGCTGTTCGTGGCGCAGTGGAGGCATACCGGGGAGCTGAACGGGCAGATTGAGGAGACCTACACCGGGCACGCCCTGGTGAAGGTGTTCGGCCGGCAGCGCGAGGTGGAGGAGCGGTTCCGGCAGAAGAACGCGGAGCTGTACCAGGCGAGCTTCGGCGCGCAGTTCATTTCCGGCCTGATCATGCCGGCCATGACGTTCATCGGGAACCTGGTCTACGTGGGGATCGCCGTGGTGGGCGGCCTGCAGGTGGCCTCCGGGGCGATGCAGCTTGGTGATGTGCAGGCGTTCATCCAGTACTCACGGCAGTTCACCCAGCCGCTGGCCCAGCTGGGGTCCATGGCGAACCTGCTGCAGTCCGGCGTGGCCTCGGCCGAGCGGGTGTTTGAGCTGCTGGATACGGACGAGCAGTCGCCCGACCCTTCTCCCTCCGAGGCGCCTTCTGGTGGCCGGGGGCGGCTGGTGTTCGAGGACGTGTCCTTCTCCTATTCGCCGGACAAGCCGCTGATTTCCTCCCTGAGTTTGGTGGCGGAGCCGGGGCAGACCGTGGCCATTGTGGGCCCGACGGGCGCGGGCAAGACCACCCTGGTGAACCTGATGATGCGTTTCTACGAGCTCGACGCCGGCCGGATCACGCTGGACGGCGTGGACGTCACCGCGATGACCCGCGACGGGCTGCGCTCGCGGATGGGCATGGTGCTGCAGGACACCTGGCTGTTCGGCGGGACCATCCGGGAAAACATCGCATACGGCCGGCCCGGCGCTTCGGAGGACGAAATCCTGGAGGCGGCGCGGGCGACGTACGTGGACCGGTTCGTCCGGTCCCTGCCGGAGGGCTACGACACCGTGCTCGACGACGAGGGTTCCAACGTGTCCGCCGGCGAGAAGCAGCTGCTGACCATCGCCCGGGCGTTCCTGGCCCGGCCGTCCGTGCTGATCCTGGACGAGGCGACTTCTTCAGTGGATACGCGGACTGAAGTGCTGGTGCAGAAGGCGATGAGCGCGCTGCGGTCCGACCGGACTTCGTTTGTCATTGCCCACCGGCTCTCCACCATCCGCGACGCCGACCTCATCCTGGTGATGGAGGCCGGCCAGATCGTGGAGCAGGGGAACCATGCTTCGCTGCTGGAGGCGGGCGGCGCGTACGCCGCGCTGTACGCGGCGCAGTTCGCGGCTCCGGTGGCGGAGGTTTAGCGGCGCTACAACATTTTTCCGTCGGGCTCGATGCGGGGACGAGTAGATCGCTTCTGGGCGCACCAACCTTACACAATATCCGCTATCGGTCTGCGGGAAAGGACTAACAGACTCCCCTAGTCACAGACTTCCGAGTCTCATGCTTCATCAATCAACCCGGGGGCTGATCAACGACCTCCACAGAGTCGAATACCAGGCCCCCGAGTGCCATTTGATGGCCTGGGCCACGGCGTCAGCGGTCCGGTGGAGGGGCGTCTTCGTGGCTGAGTTTGACGACGTCGGTTAGTGGCACGAGCGCTTCGAAGGTGGCTTTCGCTTCTGCGTGGCTGCCGATCAGGGCTGGTCTGATGTTGGGATCGTAGGACTGATTCTGGGCTTTCTCACCCGAGGAACCGAATGCTTCGCCCCAGCTGTCCTGGAGCAGTTCGGACACACCGCAGCTGCAGCCGCAGCCATTACCGTCCAGCGCCCGGGAGCGAACCCCCCAACCCTGGAAGAACTCAATATGGCAATCGGAGCCCTCCCGGGCGTGTCCGTATAGCGGTGGGCCCGGAGCGGATCTTGACGTGTAGCGGACGATGAAGGCCACCGCAGAGCCCGCAGCCGGTTATGCCACTCGGCCATCCCCCCAATGACCCGGGAAGCCCGCTAAATAGTGTCCCTTGATGGCCTGGACCGAACACCTCAGCGAAGTGCGCCGCGATTTCCCGGCCGTGAGAGCCTTTCGGAATCAGCGACAATTGGGATCTCGCCCGGCCCGATCTCAGTCATCACGGTCTTGGAGCGGTCGCGGTTGCCGGATTTCCCGGCGCGGGCGGACACATCGTGTTTGCCGTAACCGATGTGCTCGTCCGTCACAGCTACCCGCGATGTCATGGGCGGGCCGGGAATGACTCCACTTTTGCGGGGTCACGTTCAATGACCGGGTCCAAGACTTCGTCGACCTGTGCCAGCAGGGCGGGGTCCAGTTTCACTCCGGCTGCGGTTGCGGTGTCTTTGAGCTGGTCCGGGCGTGAGGCTCCGACGATGGCTGCTGAGACGTTGGGGTTTTGCAGTACCCAGGCAACGGCGAGTGCGGGCATGGACAGGCCGGCGTCAGCGGCGAGCGGTTTGAGCTGCTGGATGCGGCTGAGGATGTCTTCGGTCAGGTAGCGGTTGTCTGACTTGATCTTGCCGTTCTCGCCTGTGAAGCGGGATGCTGCCGGGGCCTCTTGGCCGGGAACGTATTTTCCGGTCAGGACGCCTTGGGCCATGGGTGACCAGCAGATCTGTCCCAGGCCCAGCTCCTCGCAGGTGGGGACGACTTTCTTTTCGATGACCCGCCAGAGCAGGGAGTACTGGGGCTGGTTGGAGACCAGGTGGATGCCCAGTTCCCGGGCGAGGGCGGCGCCGGCGCGGATTTCGTCCACAGTCCATTCGGAGACGCCGATATACAGGGCTTTTCCTTGCCTGACGACGTCGGCGAAGGCCTGCATCGTCTCTTCCAGCGGCGTCTCGTAGTCATAGCGATGGGCCTGGTAGAGGTCCACGTAGTCGGTCTGCAGCCGCTTCAGGGAGCCGTTGATGGATTCCATGATGTGCTTGCGCGACAGCCCGCGGTCGTTCCGGCCCTCGCCGGTGGGGAAGTAGACCTTGGTGAAGATCTCGACGTTTTCGCGCCGCACACCGGCTAGCGCTTCACCGAGGGTGTGTTCCGCGCGGGTGCCGGCGTAGGCATCGGCGGTGTCGAACGTGGTAATGCCCAGGTCCAGCGCCTCCCGGACGCAGGCCGTGGCCTCGTCCTGGTCGATCTGCTCACCGTGGGTGACCCAGTTCCCGTAGGCCAGTTCGCTGATGTACATCCCGGATGAACCAAGTTTGCGGTATTCCATGCTGGGGTGCCTTCCATATCTTGTTGCCAAGGCCGTATTCCGGTGTGCGGCTGCGTCGTGTGGGATGCCGGCCTATACCAGGGGAGTGATCCTCAGGCTCTCGAATGTGGCCGAGCCGCCGCGGGCGTAAATGGAGACTCGGGTGCTTGTTTCGTCCGGGAAGATCAGGTCCGTAAGCACGAGTTCGCCGTGTTGGGCGAAGACCTCAACGGAGCAGTGGTCGACGTAGATCTTCAGGCCGTATCGGCCGTCCCGGGCGCTGATGGGGGCGGTATCGACGGAGGCGAATCCATCGTGGAAGCCGGTGTCGCCGGAGGCGGTCCGGTCGAGGATGAGTCGGCCCTGGGCGGGGTTGATGCTGATTCGGGTTCCTTCCGTGCCGCTCCCTCGAACGATGAGGCCGAATTCTTCGGCCGTCCCAGGCGTGAACTCGGCTTCGATGAGCTGAACCGTGCCCGTGGCGGCTGGGAGCGGGCGCGTTTCCTCTGCCAGATGGATGGGGCCGTCCTGAACTGCCGGCGCCTGATTGGGGCATACGGCTTCCTCGACGACGTTCTGGATTAGTCTGGTGCGGCCGCCAACGGTGGCCAGGGAGAGTTCCCGGGGCAGAGACATGGGGCTCCGCCAGGGTGAAGTCGGGATCTGATTGGCGTAGTCCCAGTTGTTCATCCAGCCGACCATGATCCGCCTGCCGTCGGGGGCGTCGCTGAAGGAGACGGCGGCATAATAGTCCCGTCCCCAGTCCAGCCAGTTGTACTCCTGTAGGCGGTCGGGGTCCTGCTCCCCGCTGGTGATGGTGGAGTCGGAGATGAATTGGACGCCATCGAAGTCTCCTGTGAAGTATTGCCCGGCTGAACCGCCGTTCGGGCCGCCGGGGTTCAGATTCACCGTCAGAACCCACTTCAGCTCCAGTGGATTGCCGTCCACCGGCAAAGCGAACAGGTCCGGGCACTCCCAGATTCCGCCGGTGGCGTTGGCGGGGCCGAAATCACTGAGGTGTTCCCACGTTTTCAGGTCTTCGGACTTGTAGAGGACTACTTTGTAGTCGTGGGCTTCGACGGCCGCCATTACCCAGTAGGAGCCGGCCCCGCCGTCGTAGCGGAAAACCTTGGGGTCACGGAAGTTGGCCGAGTTGCGGCTGAGTACGGGATTGCCAGCGTATTTTTTCCAGGTGAAGCCGCCGTCCAGACTGTAGGCCAGTGATTGCGCCTGGACGCCGTGCAGCGGAGAAGGCGCCTTGTAGGCGCTGGTGTAAATGGCCACCAGCGGTGGCGCCAATTCGGTGCCGAGTCCGCTGCTGTTTTGGCTGTCGAATACGATGCTGCCGGAGAAGATGTCCTCCCGCTCGTCGCAGGCAATCGCGACAGGCTGTTCGGTCCAGTCGGTGAGGTTCTCCGACGTCGCGTGGCCCCAGGACATGTTTCCCCAGGTGTCTCCAAACGGGTTGTTTTGGTAGTAGAGGTGGTAGAGGCCCTGATGGTAGATCAGTCCGTTGGGATCATTGAGCCAGGTGTTTCGGGCTGTGTAATGCAGGGCGGGCCGGAAGGCTTCCGGGTGTGTGGTGGTCACGGCCGTCATGGGAGGTGCACTCGTTTCAGGTTCGGAATGGGGCAAGGAAAGGGCCAGGATCTGACGGTGATCGTCAGATTGGCCGCGGTGTTGAAGACGGAAAGTGGAGGTCAGCTGACCAGGGCTTGCATTTCAGCCAAGGAGGGCAGGTCCGCCCCTGGACGGCCCACCGTAATGGCGGCTGCCATGGATGCCATGCGGGCGATCTGTTCAAGAACGGGCGGAGCCAGGCCCTCGCCTCCTCGGGTCAGCAGCCCCAGAATGAGGGCCGCCATGGCTGCCGAGCAGTTCTGGTCGGATGTTCGGGTCATAGGTGACGGTGCTGGTTCCTGCGCAGTGCTGCAGGAGGGATTTCACACCCGCGGCTCCCGGGGCGAGGAAGCTGGCGATCGACCCGGCGTGCAGGAGCGTGGGGAAGTACGTCGGGGCAACCGGTGGGAGTTCCCAGGCGAGGTCGAAAGCGTAGGTTGCCGCCCCGTCGTCGACAGTCCAGCAGAGGGGTTCATCATGGGATTCTTTCTGGGTTTTCGGCAGCCAATGGAGCTGTGCGGGTCTGATTCCGCGGGTAAAGCGGCCTCTCGGACGGCGGATTTGGGACCGTCAGTGGGCAGGCTCCGGCACTTTGAGTGCCCAATGGGATTTGCTCAGGGTGATCCGTTCGCCGGTGCCCCGGGCAGCGTTCCGCCCTCTGGCGTCCCTCTTCGGTGGGCGGACGGTCTGGGTCCTGCGGGCGTCGGGTACGGCGGAGAGCAGCAACTGTGTGTACGGGTGATGAGGGGCGGCCATCAGCTCGATGCTCTCGCCACCCTCGACCAGGTCCCCGGCGCACATCACCATGGTTGTGTCCGCGATGTAGCGTGCGGAGGCGAGGTCGTGGGTGATGTAGAGCATGGACACGCCCCGTTCATCGCGGAGTTTGCGCATCAGATTGAGAATTCCGATGCGGACCGAGACGTCGAGCATCGAGGTGGGTTCGTCGGCCAGTATGATTTCCGGTTCCACGGCCAGGGCTCTGGCGATGGCGACGCGCTGCCGCTGTCCGCCGGACAGCTGATGGGGGTATCGGTCCAGCATCTGCTCGCCCAGACCGACTGTTGCCATTAGTTCACGCAGCTTGAGTTTGAGGGCACGCGGGCTGTCGTTTTCTCCGTGAAGCTGCAGGGGACGCGTCAGGAAGTGCTCGATGCGGTGTGCCGGGTTGAGGGATCCGAAGGGGTCCTGGAAGACCATCTGGACCTTGCTGCGGTATCTCATTGACGCCCGGCGGCGTTCGGTGGCAAATATGTCTTGTCCGTCGAGGATGAGTTGGCCGCCTGTGGGCTGCTCGAGGCGGGCGAGGATCCGGGCGATGGTGCTCTTTCCGCTGCCGGATTCCCCGACGAGTGCCACAATCTCGCCGCGGTTGATGTCGAAGGAGACGTCGTTGACCGCACGTACGGTCGAACGGAACGGGAAACTTCCAAGCTGATAGTCCTTGCTCAGGTTGCGTACCTGAACCAGGGGCGCGGTCGCCGCTCCTGGGAGGGATGAGGTGCTGTATGCGGGGCTCATCGGCGTGACCTTTCGCGGGGGACGACATATCCGGGTACGAGCAGACAGGCTGCCTCGTGGTTTTCGGCTCCTGGAAGGAGCGGCGGTTCGATGGTGCGGCAGGAGTCGATAGCAAGCGGGCACCGGGGGTGGAAGCGGCACCCGGTGGGAGGATGGGCCATGTTCGGCGGGGCGTCCGGGATACCTATCAGCTCCACTCTCGGTCCGGTCAGCGGAGGGAACGCTCCCATCAGTGCGTTCGTGTAAGGGTGAAGCGGGTTGTCCAGCATCGTCTTGGAGGGAGCGACCTCGACCAGCTTTCCTGCATACATCACAGCCATGCGGTGGGAGAGCTCGACCATGAGTGAGATGTCGTGGGTGATGAACAGAATGGAAAAACCCAGCTGCTGCTGAAGTTCTTTGATCTGGTGCATGATTTCCTGCTGAACGACCACGTCCAGGGCAGTGGTGGGTTCGTCCATGATGAGGAGAGAGGGTTTAAGCGCCAGCGCTATCGCGATCACTGCCCGCTGACGCATTCCGCCGGAGAGCTGGTGCGGGTAGGACTTGAGGCGGTCCGGGCTGATGTCGACAAGTTTCAGCAGCTCCACGGCGCGTTCGCGGGCGGCTTGCTTGGACATTTTTTCGTGCGTGGTGAAGACATCGACGATCTGATCTCCGATGGTCATGACGGGGTTCAGGGAGTTCATCGCGCTTTGGAAGACCATGGCCACGTCGCGCCAGCGGGTACGTCGCAGTTCTTCCTCGCCCAGGTCCAGGAGATTTCTTCCGGCGAGCTCGATGGAGCCCCCTGTGATTTTTGCCGGGGTCTGCAGGAGCCGCATGATCGCGTTTGCGATGGTCGACTTGCCGCAGCCTGATTCACCGGCGAGGCCGAACACTTCTCCGGCGCCGATGTCGAAGCTGACACCATCCACGGCGGTGACGTTTCCGCTTTCCGCCGTGTATTGGACCTGCAGGTTCTTCACGCTCAGCACGGGGCCGGCGGCGGCAGGACCGATGTTTCCCCGTTCCAGTTCAGTCAGGGTTTCCATCTGTCAGCCTTTCTTTTCCACGCGCAGGCGAGGGTTGGTGATTTCATCAACGGCGTAGTTGATCATGGCCAAGGCAAATGCGACGACGGCGATGGCGACGCCGGAGGGCAGGAGCACCCACCAGTCGCCGGTCATGAGCGCGCCGTCGTTGTTTGCCCAATAGAGGTTGGTTCCCCAGCTGACGGACCCGGTGTCGCCGAGCCCCAGGAACTCCAGGCCTGCCTGGGCGCCGATGCCGTAGATGACGCAGCCCAGCAGGGTGCTCATCACGATGGAGGCCATGTTGGGCAGGATCTCCCGGAACATGATGCGCCATGCTTTCTCGCCGGTCACGACTGCCGAAGCGACGAAGTCCTTGCTGCGCAGGGACAGGGCCTGGGAGCGGAGGACCCGGGCGCTGCCTGCCCAGCCCGTGATGATCAGGACGATGACGACGGTGACGGGCCCCGGCGGCAGGAATGCGGCGAGAACCACGAGGAGCGGAAGCCCGGGGATGAGCAGGAATATGTTGGTCAGCAGCGAGAGCAGTTCGTCGATGGCTTTGCCGAAGTACGCGGAGGCTATGCCGACGAGGCAGCCGATGAAGGTCGCCGCCAGACCTACGGTGAATCCGACGGCCAATGAGCTTCGCGATCCCCACAGGGTGAGGGCGAGCACGTCCTGGCCTTTGGAAGTGGTTCCGAGCAGGTGGTCCGCGGATGGTGCCAGGGATGCTTCGGGGCCGAAGTCGGAGGGGTTCCCCGGTGCCAGGAGAGGGGCCAGCAGCGCCAGGAGGGCAAATAGCACCAGGATGGCCAGTCCGAAGAGGGCCTTCTTGTTCGTGAGGATGCCGTGGACGAATCCTCCATGAACCAGGCGTCCGGGGGAAGGAGGTTCAGGTATCTGAACGGTGGGGTTGCCGGCCGCGGTGATTGTGGCGGGTGTTGAGTCTGTAAGTGACATGGGGGACCTGTTTCTAGCTGACCCGGACCCGGGGGTCCAGCCGTACGTAAATGATGTCGACCAGGAAGTTAGCTGCCAGCACGGCGGCGGTAATGGTGAGGAAGATGCCTTGGGTCAGCGGGTAGTCCAGCGCCTGGACGGAGGTCAGAAGCTGGTAGCCGATGCCCGGGTACGCGAATACGGTTTCGGTGAGGAGAGCGCCGCCGACGACGAATCCAAGGGACATGCCGAACGACGTCACGGAGGGCAGCATGGCGTTGCGGGCCGCGTACTGGAACATGATCCGTGCCGGACGGAGTCCCTTGGCCCGGGCCATCGTGATGTAGTCCTCAGCGGTGGTGGCGATCATCGTGTTGCGCATCCCCAGCATCCAGCCGCCGATGGAGACCAGGACGATGGTCAGGGCCGGAAGGATGAGGTGAGTGGCTACGTCGCTGATGTATTCGAGGGAGAACGAGGGGCTGAGGCCTGTGGAGAAGGCATGGCTCAGGGGCAGCCAGCCCAGGGTTATCCCGAACAGATATAGAGCGGCCATGGCCAGCCAAAAATAGGGAAATGATCCGACAAAGATCAGCAACGGGGGAAAGACCGAATCCAGGAACTTTCCGCGACGCCACGCTGCCAGAATGCCGAGGAAATTGCCCAGAATGACGGCAATAACCAGGGCGGTGCCGCCCAGCAGGAGGGTCCACCCGATTTGTGATGCGATCACCTCCGAAACGGGGGAAGGGAACCGGGAGAGCGAGATGCCCATGTCCCCGCGGAAGATGTTGCCGATGTAGGCGAGGTACTGCTCCCACAGGGGCCGGTCGTCCAGGCCGAAGAGCCGCCGGAGCGCATCCACCTGGTCCGGGCGCATCTGAGACTGCACTTGGGAAAACATTCGGCTGACAGGGTCCCCGGGCATCAGCCTGGGGAGGAAGAAATTCAAGGTGATGCAGGCCCAGAAGGCGATGATGTAGAACCCCAGGCGGCGGAGGAGGAATACCATGATTCCGCTTCTTTCTTGATGATTGTTGCGCCGCCCGGGGATCGGTCCGGGTCCGGCAGGTGGAAACGGTGCAGGTGCCGTCTGTGCGGCGGCCATGGTGGCTGTCCGGGTCCGGTTGCCCCGAACAGCCACCAGATGGCTACTGCGCCGGCTTGAGTGAGGTCAGAACCAGCACTGTGGTGGCGGAGCGTGCCGAGAGAGTCGCATACGGGTTGTCATTGCTCGGCCAGCCCGTGAATCGCTGATCGGTGTAGGCGCCCCACGCCGGGCCGGAGAACAGCGGGATCACCGGGGCTACGTCATTGAAGCGTGCCTCCAGGGAATTGACGAGGGTCTTCTGCGCTGCCGGCTCTACCGTTGCCGCCAGCTTGTCCAGGGTCGCGGTCGCATCCGCGTCGCCAAAGCGGTGGTAGTTTTCATTGGCCTTTGCACCGACCGGCACAACGACCTTCTGTGACATTACGCCGCGGTAGAATTCGTACGGCGTCGCGCCGGCGTTGCTCCAGACGATGCCGCTGTCGAAGGATCCGTCAGTGTAGCCGGACACGACCTGGGACCAGTCCGGGGAGTTGACCTCGACTTTCACGCCAAGTTTTTCCATGTTTTTAGAGATGATCTGGCCTACGGAAAGCCAGTCCGAAGATGCCGATCCTACAGAGAACTTAAACTGGAACGGTTTGCCGTCCTTGAGGGTGCGAATGCCGTCGGTTCCCTTCTTGTAGCCGGCGTCATCGAGCAGCTGGTTGGCTTTGTCGACATTCAGCTTGGTCCAATCGCAATTGTCAACGATGCCCTGGTCGCGCCAGCTGGCGTAGGTGTCGCTGAGGCCGGTGCAGTCGGCCGGATGCGTGTAGCCTGCCATGCCCAGTCTGTCGACCTGATCGCGGTCCACGGCCATGCTGAGTGCTTTGCGGACGACCGGATCGTTAAAGGGAGCCTTCGTGGTGTTCAGCTGCCAGTTGATCGTGCCACCGGTGGTGGGGTACCAGAAGTGGCGGTGTGCCGGATCCTTGTCGATATAGGTTTTCTGAACGTTGGGGATGAACTGGTCGCTCCAGTCCACGTCGCCGTTCTGCAGGGCGAGGTTGGCCCCTGAGTTGCCGGCGAAGGCCAGCATCCTGATGCCGGTGAGCTGCTGCTTCTCCGGCTGCCAGTAGTTGGGGTTCTTATCCAGTTCAAATGACTGTGTCTGGAAATGGGAGACCTGTGTGTAAGGGCCGGTGCCCACCGGGTTGTCGTTGGTGGCTTTTGCCGGGTCCGCGATCTTGGACCAGACATGCTTAGGGGCGATGACCTGCTGGCCGACTTCGTAAAGTCCGGGGGAGTAGGCCTTGTTGAAATCGAAGCGCACTGTGTGGGCATCTACGGCCGAGACTTTGGCCAGATAGTCGAGTCCTCCCTGGATCTTCTTCTGGAGGTCAAAGGTGTACACGACATCGTCGGCGGTCAGTGGCTGTCCGTCTGACCACTTAACTCCGTCGCGGAGCGTGAAGGTCACGCCCTTGCCGTCTTCGTCTGCTTTCCACGAAACCCCGAGCCAGGGGACCGGTTCCCCCTTGACAGGGTTGACGATCAGCAGGGGTTCGAAGACCGACTGCTGCGTCATCGGCAGTGCGTTCGGGGAGAACGGATTGAAGTTGCTGGTGAACGTTGCGGTGTCTTCCCGGGGGATTGTCAGGAGCCCGTTGGAGGCGCTCCCACCCTTTGCTGTGCTTCCAGATGTGTTTCCGTCGCCGCAGCCGGTGAGGGCCAGGGCGCCGATCGCCAGTGTGGCCGCAACAACGGTCAGTGACCTTTTGGGGTGGATTTTGGGCATGAGGGAGCTCGTTTCGTCAGTGAAATGGAGTGGGGAGGTTAGCGGGGAATGGAAATCAGGACGCCGCGACCGGCAGGCGCACAGATGTACGCTCCACCAGAGGGCACTCGACAATGCGTTGGAGCGGGGCCAGATCACGGTTCGCTGCCAGTTTGGCCAGCATCGCGACGCCGGTTGCCCCCATTTGCTGGAACGGCAGTGCGACTGTCGTCAGGCTGGGCCGCAAATAGTTGGCGATGACTTCTTGGTTGTCGAAGCCAACCACGGAGATATCGTCACCAATACGGAGCCCTCGTTCTTTGATGGCGTCGTAAGCGCCCATGGCCATGCGGTCAGTGGCGCAAAAGATCGCGGTAGGTGGCCGGCTGCCATCCAGGAGGGCAACTGCCGCGCGGTAGCCCTGGTCTGCCTCGCCGTCCTCGTTGATCACCAAGCTCTCATCCAGGCCGATGCCTGCCTGTTCAAGTGCTCGGACATAACCAGCCCGGCGGCCGATGGCGGCCGGAATGACGGGATCAAGGTTGATGAGCCCTATCCGGTCATGTCCGGCCCCGATAAGCCTCATCGTGGCAACATAGCCACCCTGAGCCTCATCCGGAATGACGGAATGCAGTTTTGTTGCTTCGTCAAAGCAGTGAACCAAGACCGTCGGCACCTCCTCCGCAACAGCAGGCAACCGCACACCCCTATGCCAGCTTGTGGCGTAGATCAGACCTTCGACACGGTGCTCGAGCATCGTCTCGATGGCCCGCCGGTCGGCGTCATTGCTGCCGTCGGTGCTGGCTATAAGAAGCGTCTTACCCTCCCGCGCGGCCTGTTCCTCGGCGCCGCGGACAATGTTGGCGGCATAAGGAGCGATCACGATTTCCGTGATCAGCCCGTAGAGCTTGGTCTGCTTGGAAGCCAACGCGCGGGCTCCCGCATTCGGGCGGTAGCCCAGTTCGCTCACAGCCTGGTGGACGCGGTCACGGGTTTCTTCTGGAATTCCGTTCCCCGTTCCACCATTAAGGACAAAGGAAACAGTCGTCCGGGAAACTCCGACATGGTTCGCGACATCCTGCATCGTCACTTTGGCCTGCCGTGGGTTCGTCTCCATTGACCGTCCGATGTCTAGTAATTAGGGGTGAATATTGGATGAGAGTCTAGCCGCACCTACTGATGCGCGTTACTAACGCGCGTTAGTGGGTGTGAGATAGAACATATCCCGCATTGGGTTGGGGTGTCAAGGAGCGTATGAACGGCCGACTTGTAACGCGTCAGCCTGGAGTGGCTGGAGATAACCGCACCGTGATCGCGCCCGCGAGCCGGCGGGGCGATCCGGCCGCCTGGCTTTGGAACGGGGCTGGAGGGAGGTCTCTAGGGCTCATCCCACGCGCCAAGCGGGAACTGCACTTATCCGGCTGAGTCCTAATCTCAACGCTCGAGCAGCCAAATTAGCTAAGGCGACCTGACCGTCTTCAGGGGTGAACTATCGAGCGGTCGAACCAGACGTCCTCGTGTCCAGGGGCGAGTAGGAACCGCCAGCCAGGAGGCAATGCAAGGTAGGCCAGGACGTGAGGGCACCAATCGCTTATATGGGATACATGCACGGGGACGAAGAAGTCGGGGTCGTCGGGTAGTTCTTCGCCGGCCCAGATATACCAGCCGGTGGCGTCGCCGGCGGGAGCATGCCTTAATCCATTGATCGGATGCATGCCATCGCGGACGTTTCGAGAGATTCCGACTTTCATGTCCTGCGGCGGCGCTATCGGTGTGACGCTGAATCGCTTGCAAATTTCTTGCTGATCGTTGGTGGCACTAGTCATTGGACCTCCGGGTGTTTTGGTCGCGTGCGGATTGAGTTCTGTAGCCGGCCATCGGTACTGCTGCGTCGGCCGCGTGTTTGTGGATGACCTGGTAGCTGTAGCCGAGCGCGTTTGCGACCAGGGTTGGCGGGAGTTCCTTGATGAGGCTGCGCAGGGCGGAGTTCCTTGCGCCGCCGAGATCGATCCCAAGCGCCCGGAGTCGGCCCATCATCGCGTCGGCGTGGATGTGCTGGCCCGGCAGGGTGCCGGGGAAGAGCCACTCGCTCCCGCCGCTGCCGGTCTGCTGGTTGGGCCGGTCGTGCAGGTAGTCCCAGAACATCGGGGCGATCTGGGCAGGAACCAAGACCGGGACGTTCCCCAGGCCCAGGTGCAGCCCTTCGGGCAGAGCCTGCAGGTCCCCGCATTTCAAGGCGGCGATCTTGCCGACAGACTGGCCAAAGAGCAGCAGGATCAGGGCAGCGACCCGGAATCCCAAGGGCGATGCCGTGGAGTCGATGCAATGCCGGATGAGTTCGAGGCGTTGCTGTTGGGTGATGAGCTGCTTGGTCGCGGCGTAGCGGCGCGGCATCTCGAGCCTGCCGATCTCCTTGTTCTTGATCAGCCACACGATGAAGGTGCGGATGGCGTATCGGGTCGACGGTCCGGCCGCTAGGTAATCGTTCACGTGGGCCTGCCTCGTGGCGGCGACGGCGAGTCCATGGTCGGCGCCGAGCCAGGCAAGGAACTTCCCGGACTCGGTGATTTCCTGCTTGGCCGAGCGGACGGCCGTGTTCAGCGACTTTCCCGGGCCGGCCATTTGGCGGAGGCGTTTGAGGTGGTGCCAGCGGGCGAATCGTTCGATCGGCGCCTGGATGTGAGGAGTTTCGGCGAGGTCATGGACGCGGACCGCCAGCCATTGTTCGAAGGCGGCGAGTTGGCGGTCCCGGTCCGGGAGCATGCCGTGATGGATGAGCATTTCCCGGAGGTATTCCACTGATCGTGACGCAGGAAGAGCGTCAAAGGACTCATGTGTGAGCGCGATGGTGCGGGTGCCGAGCCCGGTGAGGAGTTCCTTGGTATTGGCCCCGCGCATCCAGGTGTAGACGCTCTCGGGCCTGCCCGCGCCGGCGAGCACTCCGATGAGGCGTTTGAGGCTCAGGTCCGGGGGAGTGTGGGGGTGGAGCAGTCCCTCCAGGTCGGTCCGGAGGACGCAGCGGTTGCAGTGGCCGGCGCGGAATCGTTCGGTTTCGCTGCCGCAGCCCTCGCAGGTCATGTTGGTGGTGATGCCCGCGCAGTCCCGGCAGATGTCGGTGCCGTCGGTGGTCCTGCCGGGGAGTAGCCTGTCTTTTCCGCAGTCGGGGCAGGATCCGCGGGTGCGCAGGGCTGTGGTGAAGCAGATCCCGCAGATGGCTCCGTCGGGCCAGGTCACGCGGATTTTCGCGGCCATCCGTCCGCATCGGTCGCACCGGTGGTCGCCCTCGGACCGGGGCCGGCCGCGGGTGCCGGGCTTAGTCGTCGTCAAGGATCCTGGCCCTGACGGGTTTGTAGGCGTCGGCGAACCGGACGACGTTCTCCCCGGAGGCGGCGGCCTGCTTTTGGCGTTTGGACCTGGCGTCGGCGGCGGTGAAGGTGAAGAGTTCGTTCGCTTCGACGCCGAAGATGTCGCAGAGGGCGGCCAGGAGCTGGAAGGAGATCCGTTCGGGGTTCTGGCTGACCATGCGGTAGATCTGTGACTCGGAGAGGGTGATGCCGCGTTCCCGTAGAGGTTCGACGAGTTCGCGGGTGTTGCGCATGCCGTTCCGTGCCATAAGTTCGCGGGCCCGCCACCGGTATTCGATGTCCCGTTTCATTCTCGTTCCTCCTTCGGCCTGACGGCCCTCTCGATCATGTCTTCGAGCACGCGGTTGAGCTCGCTGGTTTGGTAGTCGCTGGAGACTGATGTGTAGAGGGAAGTGGTCGAGGCGTGTTCGTGGCCGACCTGCCGCTGGACGAAGGTGTGGTCGAAGCCGAAGTGCTCGAAGAGGTGGGTAACGTAGGACCGGCGCAGCGAATGAATGTCCAGGCCCGGCGCATAGCCGAGTTCGTCGATGTAGTCACGGAAGCGGCGGTGCAGGTTGGACTTGGGCACCGGCAGTCCGTTGGCGGTGGGGAAGATTTCCGATACCGCCGGGGCGAGCCAGGGCAGTCCGTTCCTAATCCAGGTGTCCAGGACGGCGGGGGACCAGTCAAAGACCGTCAGCACGGAGCGTCTCTTCGGCGGTGAGCCGCGCTGGGCCTTGCCGTATCGGACCTGCAGGACACCGAACTCGCCGAACTGCGGGGCCCGGCGGTTCCGGGAAAAGTCCACGGTCTGCAGGTGCGTGACCTCGTTGGCCCGCAGACCCCACGCGTAGGCGGTTTTGAACACGGTGGCGTCACGGTAGGCGGCGACCGCGCCCTTGCGCCCGGAGGCCAGGACCCGTTCAACTTCGAGGTCGGCCAGGTCGAAGAAGCCTTGCAGCTCGGCCCGGGTGAAGGGCCGTTTGGTGGGTGCCTGTTCGTTGTTCTGGGCGTGCCGGGCCCGGTTGAATTCGGTGATGATCTGGGCGGGGGAGCGGCCGAACCCCTGAAGGCAGACCCGGTCCCATTCATAGACCGGATCGGTCAGGAAGTCGCAGAACACCTTCAGATGGGTCTGGTAGGCCCGGATGGTGGCGAACGCCAGATTCAGGATCGAGCGCTCATGGGCGAAGAACTCATCGGCGTCACCGACGGTCCAGTCCCAGGGAAAATGCCCCGTGTGATCCACGAACCGGCGGACCAGGCTTTCACGTCCCCGGATCGTGCCGGCCGTGAAGTTCCGTGCCCGCTGCTGCTGTTTCCAGCCCGTGAGCATGTCCTCGAACACCGCGTCCGCGGAAAAGGCTCCCTGACGCAGCGGAAGCCTGATCAGCTGGCCCTCTAGGGGGTCCACCATGCCTCCGATGCGTCTGCAAATAATGCTCTCAGAATGCATAAAATGCGAATCAGTGTCAAGGAACCCCTGGAAATCAGCGGAATTATCTGGCTGCACGGCACCTCGAACCCGTTGACCATTACACGCCCGGGGCTGTTGCCCAGCGCGCCGCCGGACAGCCCCGGATCCCTGTAACGGCGCGGACTTCGGCGTCCAGGCAGCCGAAACCGGGGAGTGCGTATCAGCGGGTCCTAATCTGCAGATTCTGCAATCGGATCACTTCAGCTTGACGTAACGTCGATTATCGGAACGATTGGCAAGGGAATTTGGCCGGGCGTGCGGCGTCGTGCGCAGGAACGGCGAAGCAGCCAGCGCCTCGGTTGGCGGGACTCAGTCATCGCCCCAAGCAGTCCGCTCATTCTGATCGTATGTGCGAATGCCGCCGTTTCAGCGGTCCGACGTTTAGCTTGGCGCCGCCCGAGGGAAAGGAACGACGATGATCACGCTGCAGATTAGCTACCCGGTCCGGGGCTACGAGGCTTTTAGGAGAGTCTTCGGCACCGAACCCGCAGCCCGCGCAGCCTCGGGCCCCCGGTCTGTTCGCTTGTTCGGGGTACCGAGGACCAGAACAGCGTTGGCGTGCTCCTTGAATTCGACGCCAAGGACGCCGCGACCGGCTTTCTGGACAAGTTGCGCAGCCAGGTATGGGACAAGCCCGAGGTGATCGGGCAGCTGATGACGGCAGCGCCGACAGCCAGGATTATGGAGGAGGTGGCCCGCGAGGGCCAGGGCGCGGGCTGACCGCTGAGAATCCGGGGGTCCCCGCCGGAGAGTGAGCCGCAACTTCATGCTGCCCCAGGTCGACGGCAGGGAGTCCCGCCGTCGACCGATTCCATCTCCTCGTTTTGTACCCCGCCCGCTCTTGGGATCTGAACTATATTCGGACAAGGGAAAGGACCGGACTGCATCGCAGACGGAAGGAAGGCGGGTCTCTGAATGGCTCGAATGCCGCCAGCTACGGTGGACGTGAGTGACGCAGTGGTCCAGCGCCTCGTCCGGGATCAGCGGCCCGACTTTGGCGATCGCCCCCTAGCGCGGATTGCGAACGGCTGGGACAACGCGACCTTCCGGCTCGGTGACGGCCTGGCCGTCCGGCTGCCGCGCAGGGCGGAGGCCGTTCCGCTGATACTGCATGAGCAGCGCTACCTTCCCGACATAGCTCGCCGCTCCCCGGTTGCGGTTCCTGTCCCCGTCCATGCCGGCAGGCCGACGTCGGACTTTCCATGGCCGTGGAGCATTGTGCGGTGGGTCCCCGGAGCCGCTGCGGTCGACGTCGGCCCGGCAGGCCGCGGGCCGGCGGCTAAAGGCCTGGCCGATTTCCTGCTGTCCCTTCACGTACCCGCCGAAACCGGCGTCCCGGTCAACCCTTTCCGGGGCGTGCCGCTGACGGACCGTGACGCTGTGCTGGTGGAACGGCTCGGGGACCACGAACGCTACCCCCAGGCGGCAGCGCTGAGAGCAGTGTGGGTGCAGGCCTGTGCCGCCAAAGCCTTGGATGGTCCGGCGATGATGCTCCACGGGGACCTCCACCCTGGCAACATCCTGGTGGCGGACGACGGCTCCCTGGCCGGCGTCATCGATTTCGGCGACGTCGGGGCAGGGGACCCGGCTGTCGATCTTGCGGTGGGGTGGCTGATGTTCGACGCCGGCACTCGCCACCGCTTCATGGGCGCCTTTGGCTCCGCAGTGGATGAAGACACCTGGGTGCGGGCCCGCGGTTGGGCCCTTATCCTGTCCACCGCCATGCTGAGCAACTCCGACGATAATCCGCGGATGTCCAGCGTAGGAAAGTTCGGGATCGGGCAGATCCTGGATGACGGACGTCGTCTGCAACTCTGACGCCGGCGTTAAATGTCAGTGGCTCCTGCCATGCTGTGGGTATGGAAGGCAGAGCAGCTGCGGAGACGTTGGAGGCCATGGAGGCTTCCCTTGCCAGGTTGGCTGCATTTGCCGGTCGCGGAGCCGGGAACGCGGACTCGACTGGCGCCGACCCTCTTCGGGACGAAGCGGACGCATGCCTGGACGGTATGGCTGAGGTGGCCAGCATGGAAGCCAGGCTGGCCGCGCTGAAAGCGCACTTCGCCGCCGGATATGCCCGCGCTGCCGTCGCCATGGCGGGCCCAGCCGTTTCCCCGCAGGAGCGCACCGCCCAGGAAATGGCGGTCACAGCAGAGGTGGCCTGTGTCCTGACCGTGAGTGAAAGATCGGCGGCGGCGCTCCTGGCGGAGTCAGCCACCCTGACCACCGGGCTGCCCCTGACGCTGTCTGCGCTGCAGGCAGGGAGCATTTCATGGCAACACGCGCGGGTGATGTGTGATGAAACGTCCGGCCTGGACCCCGCCGCGACGGCTGCTTTGGAGGCTCATTTCCTGGACCCCGAAGCTCCCTTTGCCGCGCATGGCTGCCCCGCGGGGGAGCTGGTCCCGGGCAGGTTCCGGGCCAAAGCGCGCAGATGGCGTGAGCTGCACCATCCCGTAAGCATTGAAGCGCGCCACAGCAAGGGTGTGGAGGACCGTCGGCTGGAATATGTGCCGGACCGGGACGGCATGGCCTGGCTCTCGGCCTATCTGACTGCGGATGTGGCGGTGGCTGCATGGTCCCGTGCCACGGAAGCGGCGCGTGCCCTGCAGGAGCCGGATGAATCCCGGACCCTGACCCAGCTCCGTGCGGACGTCGCCGCTGACTGGCTGCTGGCGGGGGTGGCGGAAGGAACTCCGTCACCCAAGGCGCAGGTCCTGGTGACCGTGCCGGTGCTGTCTCTTTTGGGCGCCGTGAATGAACCGGCCACGCTGGACGGGTATGGTCCCGTTCCGCCGAGCATCGCGCGCCGGCTTGTGGGGGACGGTGCCGGATCGTTCCTGCGTGTGCTGACCGATCCGCGCAGCGGAGCGCCGCTGGAAATCGGACGGACCAGCTACCGGGTTCCGAAGGCGATGCGCCAATGGTTGCGGCTTCGGGACGGCCGGTGCCCTTTTCCGGGCTGTAATAACCATTCCCTGGATAACGAAGCGGATCATCTGTTGGCTTGGTCCGAGGGAGGCGGCACCGGCGTCACTAACCTGGGCCAGCCATGCCGGCGGCACCACCGGCTCAGACACACCACAGCATGGAGGCCGGTTGACGCGACCCGGGACCAGCCACCCAGCTGGATCTCACCTGCGGGACGCTCCTATCCAAGCGAACAACAAGACTGGGAACCACCACGCTGGCCGCAGCACCCCGGCCACGCGGGTGAAGGCCGGGAGTTGGAACCGCCCGACGAGCCGGACGTAGTTGCCGGTGACGTCGGACCAGGGGAGACGGTCGGACCCGGAGAGGCCGGGCAGCCATTACCCGTGGATCCCCTTCCTGACTGGGCACTGTTCATCGCGGCGTAGGATCGGCGCTCCATGTTCCCCTCCCCGTCCAATGAAAGGTTCGAAGGATGTGCCGGCCATTGGCCTGCACCCCTGCCTCCGCCGTGACCCTGAGCCGCGACCCTAAGCCGTGACCCTGAAAGGCCGGATCGGCCAGGACCAGCGCGATTCGGCCCACTGTCCCCACGCCCATCTCAGCCCGGGTCAATCACGCCTCACCGGACGGATTCGTCGGGTCTGCTTGCTCTGGCGATCATGCGACGCATGACGCCGAATGGGCGGGGAAGAAGGCCTTGATGAAAGTTTCTTCATGACCGTTTCATCCCTCCCTCATTGTTGAAGTTCACGCTGGAGACACGAACGGCTTGCACCGGAAGAGCCTGAGTATGGGGAAGGGACATGGATGGACGGAGCATGGCTGGCTACTGTTCGGGGGCACGGCACGCCTGGAACGCGTCAATCTGCTGCGTCGCACCACTCGCTGGTGTCTCCGCCGGTCCATGGTATTGATTCCATGGATTGGCCCTCTGCCGTTCCGGCGTCTGCCGACGACGATACCGGCACGTCCTGGCTGGTTCAGCGGGCTTGGCCAGAGAAGACACCAGGAGAATTTGTACTAGAGGTCCGGACGCCGGAAGTGCCCGGCGTCCGGGGAGCTTATTTGCGTCACGGGCAGTTCGAACTTATCCCGTTGGACGATCCGGGACTTCCCGCCTTGCGGGGGGAAGCGCAGCAGGGGGAATTGATTTCGTATTGGCCGTACCACCAGGCTGTCGTCCGGGCGGAGGGCCGCTATATAAAGATCTTCGGGCCCGGGGGCGCCGTCGTACCGGCCGAGCGCTCCGCGCAAATGGAGGTCCTGCTGGACACCGGCAACTTCACAACGCCCAGAATCCTTCGTCAGAGTTCCCAGGCGGACGTCATCGTTTTCAGCGCCATGCCGGGACCGACTCTGAATGAGCTGGGCCGGGTGGAAGCGGCCGTCTGCGATGAAGCGTTCGCCAGGGCATGGGAAAAATGGTCGCGCGCCTGGGTCGCGGAACTGAACGGCTCCCATGGTCCAGCAGCACGAGGCGTCCTCGACAGCCTTCCGCTCCGTTCAGCAGAGTGGGAAGCCACGAAGGTGTGCCGACGGGTGGACGACTGGTTGCGGCACAATGAAAACGTCCCCGAGTTGTCGTCTCAGCGCGCTGTCCTGCGCGCCGCTGTAGAGCACGTGGCCATGAACCTGATACGGACGGCACCGGATCCGGTGGTATGGGCCCACGGAGACCTGTACGACAAGCAAATCATCGTTCCTGACGGCGACATCCCGCCCGGACTGCTGGACTTCGACAGTACGGCCCGGCACGAGGCCGCCCGGGATCTGGCCGGCCTGGACGTCCATCTGGAGCTTCATCTACGAAATAACCGCATGACGCCGGCACGCTATCTGACGGCTCACACGCAGGTGCTGGCCGTGGCCGAGGAACTGCGCGTCAGTCCAGCCCGGTTCGATGCGTACTCGGACGCCATCTGGCTCCGTCTGGCACTTTCGCCGTTACCTGGCCGCTTCTCTCTGGCCATCGGCGTCCTCGCGGAACGGGCCGAAAGGAACTGAGGCCCTCGAAGCGGCCAGCCCGGCGAGCCCCTGGCATGTTTTGCCGGTTAGGCGCTCACTTAGGTGTAAAAGCGACAGAATGATTGCTACTCTGGACTCTGCACCTAGAGAGAGTGAGCAATGATGCTTCTCGAAAGAGACCTCATCCAGTCCGTCGGCTTCCGCAACGTAACGGACGGCGGACGTGTAACCGGCTTTCAGTTCCGGGTCCGGATGCCTTCCTACCGGGGCATGGCCGCGTCCCTCATCGATGGCATCGCCGTTCGAGTTGGCGGCATCGTCGACGTCGGACCTGACGTTCCGCTGTGGACCTTCGGCGGGCGGACCTACACCCTGCAGCAGCTCTGGGAAAGTGATGGCGTGCGCTGGCCCCTTGAGGAAGCGGCAGTGGTCACCGTTCCCCTCGATGGCGGCCTGCCACAGGGCGTCCACGAGCTCTCCATCGAGCTGCGGCTGCGGATGTCCTACATACCAGTCGAGCACCAGCCCACCACTCACCGGACCAGCCGCAAGGTGACGCTCGC
The DNA here is from genome assembly GCF_056401395.1 of Arthrobacter sp. P4_F11. Lineage (NCBI taxonomy): Bacteria > Bacillati > Actinomycetota > Actinomycetes > Micrococcales > Micrococcaceae > Arthrobacter > Arthrobacter sp. P4_F11. Next base: position 88,354 of record NZ_JBFUJK010000013.1, on the reverse strand, counting down.
ACCGGAAGGCGGCGAAGGTACCTTCCGCTACGGCGTTTCCCTCTACAGCTTTATGGGCGATTACGGCACGGTGACGGACCTTGAGGCGGCGCTGGCCGCCGTCGCTGACGTGGGCGCCACCGGCGTCGAGATCCTCGGCGAGGGCCACGTTCCCAACTATCCGGAACCGTCCCCGGCCTGGATCGATAACTGGTTCGGCCTGCTGGAGAAGTATTCGCTGGAGCCGACGAACTACGGTTCCTGGATTGACACCCGTCTTCACCCGGGCCGCACCATGACGGTCCCCGAGGGTGCGGAGGCCCTGCAGCGGGACCTGCGGCTTGCCAGCCAATTGGGTTTCGGCTTCGTGCGCCCCAAGATCGGCGTGGTGTCCAGCGATCTGGTCCCAGACCCCATCTGGACCGAGTCCGTGGAACGCTCCCTTGATCTGGCCCACGAGCTGGGGATCATCATCTGCCCGGAGATTCATTCGCCGACGCCCATCAGGCACCCCGTCGTCGAGGACTACATCGGCCTCATCGAACGGACTGGAACCAAGAACTTCGGCCTGCTCATCGACACCGGAATCTTCCAGGACCGGCCCATTCCGCTGCGCGCAGGTGAGACCCGCGAGACCCGGCCAGCCTTCCTCGACGGCATCGGCGTCGACCCCGCCGACTTCGCCGATATCGCCCAGTATGTGGTGTTCGTCCAGGCGAAGTTCCACGACATCAATGAGCAGCTGGAAGACCAGCAGATTCCCTGGCTGCCCGTGCTCAAGGCCCTCAAGGACTCCGGCTACACCGGTTATCTCTCCAGTGAATATGAAGGCGAACGCGCGCCATGGCGCGCCATTGAGCAAGTGCGGCGCCAACACGCCCTGATCCGCCGCATCACCGGCGAACTTACCTGACCCATCCCCTTTTCCCAGTAAAGAGAGCAACAATGCCAAACGGACTTCTTGACGATGCAAGCCTCCGCACCCATCCCGACGGTCTCGCGCTTGCCCTGACCCTGCCGTGGTACCGGAGTCTGTGGCTCTCCTCGGTCTCCAGCCTGCGGCTCACCGTCGACGGCCAGGATATCCCCGCCGGGAACTTGTCCCTGGAACTGGGCGGTGTCCGCTATGCGCTCCCGGACCTGCCCGCCCAAAGCGAAACTCTCTGGTACCTCCAGGAACATCCCTTGCTCATCGCCACAACGGAGAGCCCTGTTGCCCTGGGCGAGCAGCACACCGTCCGGCTCATCGGTGAGCTGCGCCTGCCGTACATGCAGATTGCTCCCGGCCAGGACGGCGGTCCCGGCATGTACGTTCCCAACTTCGTGAACCAGACGTTGGAGCTGACCGTCACGGACAGGGCTGCGGCGGCACCGGAACTGACGACGGCGGTCACGCCGCCCCCACCGAAAGCGGAGGAAGATCCGTTCTCGCTGGGGCTCACCCTGTACTCGGCAAGCGCCGAATTCCGGGCCGGCTGGTACGACTTCGACGGTCTGCTGAACCGCGTGGCCGAGCTCGGCATCGGCCCCGGGATCGAGATTGTGGCGTCGCAGGTCCTGCCTACCTATCCCAACGTGACTGACGACTTCGTGCGCTCGTGGCAGCGCGCCTTCGACAAGCACGGCTTCACCGCCAGCTCCTTCGGCGCCAATCTGGACATGGGACGCCGCCGTGACCGCGACATGACCCCGGACGAGGAGTACGAGTTCACGCAGACACTCTTCCACGGCGCCAAGAAGCTCGGTTTCCCGCTCGTCCGCATCCAGAGCGCAAAGCCGGAGCTGCTTCGCCGGCTGCTGCCGCTCGCCGAGGACCTCGAACTCAAACTTGCCTACGAGATCCATGCACCGCTGGGACCCAACTCGCCCGAGATCATGAAGGTCCGCGACGTCTACGCCGAGCTTGATTCACCGCTGCTGGGCTTCGTGGCTGACTTCTCCTCCACCATGCACAGCATGTCTCCCACGCTCCTGCGCGCGGTTCGCCGTGCCGGGCTGGACGATGAAGCTGTGGAAAGGCTGCAGGCTATCTGGGGCACTGAGGCACCGATGCGGGTGCGGCAGGAGGAGTTCATTGCGTACCTGCGGGGACGTGACTTCGATCCTGCCCGGCTTGGATCCTTCGCCCACCTGGCGTTCAACATGCACGGCCACGTCAGCCCGAAGGAGTGGGCTGACATCATGCCGCAAATCATGCACGTCCACGCGAAGTTCTACGACATTGATGAGCAGGGCAACGAGCCGGCCATCGACTATCCGGAACTGGTCCGCGTATTCGTCGAAGGCGGCTACCGCGGTTACTGGTCCAGCGAATGGGAAGGCCATGCCTTCGCCGAGCTCGGTGAGGTGGATCCGCTGCTGCTGGTGCGGAAGCAGCATGACCTTATCCGCAAGAGCATGCGGACGGCGCTGGCATCAGCCTGACCTGAAAGACCGACGTCCCATAGTCTCGATGCCCGTCCGTTTACCGGCCGGGCATCGAGGTATTTAAGGGGCTTCCTTGGTAGCGGCGGCTGCCACGATGTCGGCAGCCTCCTTGAAGAGGCCCCGCATCCACTCATGCTCGGAGTCGCGGTTGTGCACGGGGTGCCACCACAAGGCATTAACCAGCGGCGTGGCATCGAAGGGCAGTGGCAGGATCCGGATCCCGCCCACGCGCAGAGCGAACGGCACCAGGGCCGCCTGGATGAGCGCGATCCGGTTGGTCCCAACCACAAAGTGCGGCAAGGACTGGAAACTTTCAACAACCACGTCCACCCGGGGCTCAACGCCCAATTGCTGGATCTGCCGTTCCGCCGAGGTTGAGGCTGAGCGCGTCTGATAGGTCATCACCCAGGGAAGTTCAGCGATGTTTTCCATGGTGATTTGCTCGCCGACGGCTTCATTGGACGTGGAGACCACGGCCACCCAGCCGTCCCTCCACAGGTCCAGGTAGGGCAGCCCGGTGAGAAATCCGTGGGGAATCACCATGCCGTCCACCGATCGAAGGCGGTTGGCTGCATCCTCCACCACCATCGGATTGTGGAGCATGAACCGGAACCGGACACCCGGGGCGCGCTCGGCTGCAAGCTCGGAAACAACCCGGCCGATGGTGGTGAAGCCGTAGTCCGAGCCGTAGATGGAGAACTCGCGCTCGGATTCTGTGGGCTCCCAGGTGGCCTGGCTTTCGAAGACGCGGCGTGCGGCCTCCAGTGCGGTGGTGGTGTGCTCCGCGAGCCGGAGGGCGAAGGGGGTGAGCTCGTAAGCATTGCCGCGGCGGGCCAGGATCGGGTCCCCGAAGTGGGATCGGAGCCGGGCGAGCGAGGCGCTGAGCGCCGGCTGGCTGAGGTGGAGCCGCTCGGCCGCCCTGGTAACGCTTCGCTCGGTAATGAGCGCATCCAGCGAGATCAGCAGGTTGAGGTCGAGACGGGAAAGCAGGACATGTTTCGTCACGGCGCAGCGATCCTTTGGAAGTGGAACCGTTTCAAGGGAGTTTATCAGCGGGATCAATAACGTAGGCGAAGCCATCAGGGATCCGGATGGACCTTCCGCGGACCCCCGTTAAACTTATGTCCGTCATAGCAAAGACTTATGTGTCTTTTAGGCACATCTCCTGCATACTTGTGAGTGACCGGGGTCACGACACCCGGATTTTGGACAATGAAGTCAGAAAGGCTGGACATGACACAGCACCGTCGCTATTCAGGCCTGAAGGTCGGCGCCCTCGCCGTCCCCACCGTCGCAGCACTCATTCTTACCGGTTGCTCGGCCTCCACCGGCAGCAGCTCCTCTTCGGGTGGTTCCCAGGAATTTTCACTGTCCTTCGCGACATCCAACACCATCGAGAGCCCCTTCCAGGTGTTGGCAGAAAATTACATGAAGTCACACCCGAACGTGAAAATCACCTTCAATCCTCAGCCGAACGACTCCTACGACCAGACCCTGCGCACACAGCTCCAGGCCGGAAACGCCTCAGACGTCGTAGTGACCTCACCCGGCTCCGGCACCGGCCGCAGCATCCTGCCGCTCGTCCAGGCAGGTTTCCTTGAACCGCTTGACGATGCCGCGAAGCAACTGCTCCCCGAGGGAAGCGCCAGCACCTTTGGAACCGACGACAAGGTGTACGGCCAGGCCACGGAAATTACGATCTCTGCCTTGGTGAGTAATGAGACGGCTGCAGCTGCAGCCGGTGGCTTCCCTGCCGACTTTTCCTCCCTCCAGCAGCAGTGCAAGGCTCTGGAGTCCTCCGGTAAATCCCTCTTTGCCCTTGCCGGATCAGCCCCTCCCAACACAGGGCTGATGGCGATGTCCCTGGCAGCCTCGCGCGTCTACGCGGAAGACCCGAAATGGAACGATAAGCGCGCTGCCAAGGAAGCCACCTTCGCCGGCTCGGACGGTTGGAAGTCAGCCCTCGAAGCAGTTAATACCTTGAAGGACGCGGGCTGCTTCCAGAAGGGTGCTGCCGGCGGCGGCTTCGATGCCATCACCAAGGGGCTTGCCAGCGGAACGTCCGTGAGCGGCTTCATCCCGGCGCCAAGCTGGAAGCAGCTGCAGTCCGCCGCTGGGGGCTCCCAATTCGCCGTTCGGCCGTTCCCGGCGGAACAGGGCTCAGGTAATAGCTACGTATTTGCCAGCGCAAACTACGCCTTCTCCATCAACGCGGCCTCCAAGAACAAGGACGCTGCCAAGGCCTTCCTCGACTGGGCCGCCCAGCCTGAGCAGACCAAGGCATTCGCAGAAATCGACGGTGCCCTGCCGGTCAGCGGACTCGACAAGTACGATTTCGACGGCGGCGCCTATAAGAACGTCGGCGGCCTGATGAAGGACGGCAAATACGGCCCCCTACCCAACATCCAGTGGCCGAATTCCGCCGTCTACGACGCACTGGCCACGGGGGTCCAGGGCATCATCACCGGCCAGAAGAGCCCTGACCAGGTCCTGCAGGCCATGGACGCGGCCTGGGATCAGTAGCAGTTCTTGACCATCAACGTTCCGACGACTCAAAGGGACAAGCAAGGAATACCAATGACTGCGACGATGCAACCGAAAAGCGAAGCAGCTGAAGCACCCCGGCGAGGCAAGCGGACGCCGGGGACGGGTGAGAACACCCGTCCCCGGCGGGGGCCCATGCAGTTCGGACACTGGTGGTGGGCGCTGCCCGGGATCGCCCTGGTGTTTGCCATCCACTACGTGGCAACCGGAATCGGCGGATTCTTCGCCTTTACCAACTGGACGGGCATCGGCTCGTTCAAAATCACGGGCTGGACAAACTTTGAGGCCATCTTCAAGGACCCCACGAAACTCGGAGCCCTCTCCAATACCCTCTTTCTGGCCTTTGGCTCGGTTCTCCTGGGCAACATCGCCGGGTTGGTTATTGCGCTGGGCCTGAACCGCGTCGTCAAGACGCGCTACATCCTCCGGACCCTCTTCTTCATGCCGGTGGTGCTCAGCCCGCTAGCCACGGCCTACATCTGGAAATACATCTTCGACTTCGACGGTCCGCTCAATGCCTTCCTTACGGCAATAGGCGCCGGCGACCAGGCCAAGCCGTGGCTGGCCGACCCGCAGTGGGCCATCTGGACCGTGCTGGTGGTGCTGGTCTGGTCTTCCACCGGCTTTGCCATGGTGATTTTTATGGCCGGCCTGGCCGGTGTCCCCGTGGAAGTGGAGGAGGCGGCGGCCATTGACGGTGCCAATCTGTGGCAGCGGTTCCGCAACGTTACGCTGCCCGCCATCCGCCCCGCCGTCGCCATCGCCACCACGCTGGGAATCGTCCAGGGGCTGCGCGTCTTCGATCCCATCATGGCGCTCACCGGCGGCGGACCGGCCGGAGCGACGGAAACGCTGGCCACGCTGGTTTACAAGCAGGCCTTTGCGCTCGGGAACTTCGGGGGCGGTGCCGCCCTGGCCCTGGTGCTCGCCGCCATCATCCTGATCTTCGCCGTTCTCCAGCAGCGGCTGACGCGTTCGAACCCTGAGGACTAAGCCATGTTCCGCTACACAAAACTCACCCTGCTCCGCGAAGTCGGCCTATGGGCTCTCGCACTGGTGTTCCTCGCGCCGTTCTACTTCCTGGTGACAACTGCCCTGAAGCCGGACAACGAGTTGTTCACCACCTCGGCCCTGGCTCCGCCAACAAACCCCGACTTCAGCAACTTTATCGACGTCCTCACCGCCACCGGCAACTCCAACGTGGTGATGGGCCTGGTCAACAGCGCCATCATCACCGCAGGCAGCATCGTGGGGCTGATCGCACTCGGTTCCATCACCGGATATGTCATCTCCCGAAGCACCCGACGCTGGAGCAAGGGCGCGTATTACCTCTTCCTGATCGCCATCATCCTCCCCGGCCAGCTCGGCGCCGTCCCGCTCTACATGGGGGCACGGGCCCTTGGGCTCACCGGATCCGCTTGGGGCCTGATCGTCCTCTACACGGGCATGCTCCTGCCGTTGTCGATCTTCCTCTACGCAAACTTCTTCCGCGGCCTCGGCACGGACTACGAAGAAGCGGCCACCATCGACGGCGCGAGCAAATCCCAGATTTTCTCCAAGGTGGTGTTCCCCATGATGGCCCCGGCCACGGGAACGGTCACCATCTTCGCCGGGCTCATCGTGTGGAACGACTTCTTCACGTCGCTGATCTTCCTGGGCGGCTCCGCCAACCAGACGCTGCCGGTGGCCATGTACTACTACATCGGCTCCTTGGTCTCCCAGTGGAACTCGATCTTCGCGATAGTGATCGTCTCCATGATTCCCATCCTGGCGCTGTTCCTGTTCGCGCAGAAACGGTTCATCCAGGGCTTCTCCGGCGGCCTGAAGGGCTGACCGGCGATGGTTGACAACCGCGCAGCGTTCGAGCGCTTCGTGGAGATCTTCTACACCCAAAAACGGGTACGTGAAGCCTTCGACTTCCTTGTGGCCGACGACTACCGACAGCACAACCCGACCATTCCTGACGGGCCTGAGGCGGCAGTAAGAATGCTGACGCCGAAGTTCGACGGATCGCCGGACTCCCGGTTCGAGGTTCAGCGCATCCTGGTGGACGGTGACCTGGCGTTGGTGCATGTACGCGCTTCAGGTCCCGGGCGTGCCGACGCCGCCGTCGCAGACATTTACCGCTTCGAAAACGGGCGGATTGTGGAGCACTGGGAGGTGCTTCAGCCGGTTCCCGAGCACCCGGTCCACGACCACCCCATGTTTTAGACCACCATCTCAATTCTCTAGGAGACATCCATGTTCCAACTTTCGCCCAATATCGACCTTTTGTTCGCCGAAGCAGGCGAAAGTGCTGCTGACCGGGTTCGCGCGGCGGCAGCAGCCGGCTTCGACGCCGTCGAAATGTGGGGCCCGACGGGCAAAGACATTCCGGCCCTGAAGCACGCACTCGAGGAAACCGGAGTCCAGCTCACCTCCCAACTGGCGGAACCGCGTATGCAGTTCATGATCCCGCCCCGCAACCACGATGCTTTCTACACCGGGCTGGACGCCGGCGTCGAAGTGGCACAGCAGCTCGGCTGCCCCCGGATGGTAGTGGGCAGCGGTACCGGATTCGGCGGGCGCAAGCGGCAGGACCAGCTGGACGAACTGATCGAGATCTTCACCCGAGGCGTCGCGCACATCGAGGGTTCCGGCATCACCTTGGTCCTCGAACCGGTCAACGTCAGGGTTGACCACCCGGGAGCCCTGCTGGACCGGACCTCGGAAGCCGTCTATGTCGCCAAGGGCGTCAACTCGCCCAACTTCGGCGTTCTCTACGACCTCTACCACTCCACGGTCGAGGGCGAGGACGTGGCCGCCGAGCTCGCCAACGCCGGCGACCTCATCAAGTATGTTCAGATCGCCGATGCGCCGGGGCGCGGCGAACCCGGCTCGGGATCCATCGACTGGCACGCCCGGCTCACGGACCTGGGGAACAGCGGTTACGCCGGCCCCGTCGGGCTTGAGTACTACCCCACGATCGACTCGGCGAAGTCCGTCCGGCGCATCCAGGAACTGGTGGCGGGATGGTAAGCGGTAACCGGTATCCCGTTGCGGTCGACGTCGCCATCGTCGGCAGCGGCCCCACGGCAGCGGCATACGCACGGATCCTCAGCGAGGAAGCCCCTGGTGCCACCATCGCCATGTTCGAGGTGGGCCCCACGGTCAGCAATCCACCCGGGGCGCACGTCAAGAACATTGAGGATCCTGAACGCCGCAGCCTCGCGCAGCGGGCATCGGAAGGCCCCGGCGCAGGTGCCGAAACGGTGAACTCACCCGGCGCGGTCAAAAGCGGGGAGCGACGGGCCAGGCCCGGAACCTACCTGCTGCAGGACGGCTACGCCTTCCCCGGCGAGGACGGGATGCCCGTCGCCGCCATGTCCAGCAACGTGGGCGGCATGGCCGCCCACTGGACCGCTGCCTGCCCCCGCCCGGGCGGCAAAGAGCGCATTCCGTTCCTGCCGGACCTTGAAGAGCTTCTTGACGACGCCGACCGACTGCTGGGGGTGACCACCCGCGCCTTCGACGGGGCTCCGTTCTCTGACCTCGTCCGGGAACGACTCGCCGCCGCCGTGGACGCGGGCCGTGACACCGCCTACCGCGTCCAGCCCATGCCTCTTGCTGTGCACCGGCGGGAGAACGGCGGCCTGGTCTGGTCAGGTTCCGACGTCGTGATGGGGGATGTGACCCGGGAAAATCCGCAGTTTGAACTCTATGATGAGTCGCTGGTAACGCGTGTGCTCCTGGAGGATGGCGCTGCTGCCGGCATCGAAGTCCAGGACCGCCGCAGCGGCGAAACCCATCAGGTGGCGGCCCGCTACGTTGTGGTGGGTGCGGATGCCCTGCGCACGCCGCAGCTGCTGTGGGCTTCCGGGATCCGGCCCGACGCCCTGGGCCGCTACCTCAACGACCAGGCGCAGGTAGTGTTCGCGAGCCGGCTGCGCGATGTCACCGCTCCGCAGGGCCGGGCAACCGCCAACGGCGCGCTCAGTGAGCAGAGCGGAGTTGCCTGGGTTCCCTACACGGACGGGGCGCCCTTCCACGGCCAGATCATGCAACTGGATGCGTCACCGGTTCCCTTGGCCGACGATGACCCCGTTGTCCCGGGCTCTATCGTGGGGCTTGGCCTGTTCTGCGCCAAGGATCTGCAGCGCGAGGACCGGGTGGCGTTCGACGACGGTGTCCGCGACTCGTACGGGATGCCCGCCATGCGCATCCACTACCGCCTCACGCGGCGGGATCACGAGGTGCTGGACCGCGCCAAGCAGGAAATTGTCCGCCTGGGCAAGGCGGTGGGTGAGCCGCTCGACGAGCGTCCGTTCGTCATGCCGCCCGGCGCATCGCTTCACTACCAGGGCACAACCAGGATGGGTGCAAGGGACGACGGCCAGAGCGTGTGTTCGCCCGACAGCCAGGTGTGGCAGGTCCCCGGCCTCTTCGTGGCTGGCAACGGCGTCATTCCCACCGCCACGGCATGCAATCCCACGCTGACCGCTGTGGCGCTCGCAGTGCGCGGGGCCCGGAAACTCAAAGAAGAACTCAACAGCTCTTTACTTATGTCTGAATCAGACAATAGACTGACTAAATAATGAATAAGTGGTGCGATGTCGCTGCTATTTCGTTCAATCACAGGCAAGGCATGCCGCAGACAAGGAGGTCTCGATGATCGCCGACCGCATAATCGAGCAGGGAACACTGAGCACCCAGGACGGCCGTACCGCCGTCGAAGTCCGCATCCCCTGGTACCGGGCCCTGCCGGGTTCCTGCATCGCTGGAGCTGCATTGACAGTGGACGGCGTCGCCGCCCCCGAGGGCTCACTGCGCTGGACCATGAACAACCGCACTTTCAGCTTCGAGGAACTCGTGGACGAAACCGGCGAATGGTGGTTCCCGCTGGACTCGGCAGTCCTTTCGGGCGACCTTCCCGTCCCTGACAGCCGGACCGAGCACGAGGTCAGGGTGGACCTGAAGCTCTACATCCCCTACATCATCACCGACCACGGCGTGCTGCACATTGAAGAGCACGACACCAAGACCATGAAGGTGGCACAGCGATGACCAGCATCGGCACGCCGATCCAGGGCGTCACCCTTTACAGCTTCACCCGGGCCGTCCACGCCCGGCAGTACGACCTCGATGGCCTGATCCGCAAAGTGGCGGCCGAAGGCTTCGGCCCGGGGCTCGAAGTCATCGGATTCTCCAGCCTGCGCGGCTTCCCGGACCGGATCGATGACAACTTCGTTGGCCAGTTCCGTGATCTTGTGGCCGAGGTTGACCTGGTCCCCACCTCCCTCGCAGTCAACGTTGACACCGGTATCCGCCGCGACCGGCTCATGAACCATGACGAGCTTGTCGAATACATGCGCAAGCAGATCGAAGTAGCCGCCAGGCTCGGCTTCCCGATCGCCCGGGTGCAGATATCGCTGACTCCGGACGCCATGGAAAGCCTGCTGCCCGTGGCCGAGAAGTACGGCGTCACCCTGGCGCTCGAAGTCCACGCGGACCAGCACGGCGCCCACGAACGTGTCCTGGCCCTTCGCGACCGCTACGAGAAACTCAATTCCCCCTTGCTCGGCTTCACCGCCGACTGGGGTGCCACCGTTACCGGCTTTGCGCCCTCCCTGCTGGAGGCCTACCGCCGCCGTGGGGCTTCGGAGGCACTTCTCGGACAGGTGGTTGACCTGTGGAATGGGTTCTACGTCGACGGACCGCCAAACACGCAAAAGGTTCACGGTGAACGCTTCGGCGCCTTCATCGGCCTGGCGGCCCGCAATGGCCGGCCCGACCTTGGCATTGACTTCGCCATCAACGGAACAGGGCTTTTCGGTCCTGCACCGCTGGACACCTGGCTGGAGATCATGCCTTGGGTCCGCCACGTGCACGGCAAGTTCTTCGGCATCGACGAGACCGGCGAAGAGCCCTCGGTGCCGGTCCGGAGCCTTGTCCGGCAACTGGTTGAGAACGGCTACTCCGGCGCAATCTCCAGCGAATACGAAGGCTGGCACTGGAACAACTGGCAGGACCCGTTCGACATCATCCGCGGCGAGCAGGCCGTCCAGCGCTCAGCGGCCGCCAACGCCGGTTCGGCCATGATCACCGACGCTTCAGAAGCCCGCCGCATCCTCAACAGCCATCTCGCCCAGCCCGTCCGCGGCTGACAACGAAGGAACCAGAAATTATGTCAGAAGGCATCGCAGGCTCGGGCATCGAGCTTGGCATCACCCTCTATTCGCTCACCTCCGAGTTCGCCGCCGGACTCTACACCCCTGAGACGCTGATCAAAGCTGTTGCAGATGAAGGCCTCGGCCCGGGGGTTGAGTTCAACATCGCCCAGATGCTGCGCACCTACCCGGACGTCGACGACGACTTCGTCCGCCTGTGGCGCGACAGCATGGACCGCTACGGCCTGACCCCCAGCGCAGTGGGCACCAACCTGGACATGGGCCGCCGCAAGGACCGGGACATGACACCCGATGAGGAGTACGACTTCTTCGCCGCGCAGCTGCACACGGCTAACAAGCTTGGTTTCCACCGCGTGGTGATCCGCTCAGCGGGCAAGGAATTGCTCCGCCGGCTGCTTCCCCTGGCCGAGAAGTACGACCAGAAGCTCGGCTACGAAATTCACGCGCCGCAGGGCCCGAACGATCCCAAGATCCTGCAGATCCGCGAGATGTACGAGGAACTGGGAAGCGACCGGCTCGGTTTCACCGCAGACTTCAGCTCGACGATGCACAGCCTTTCCCCGACCCTCTTCCGCACGTTGACGCAAATGGGGCTGCCCGAGGAGCACTTCGCCGTCATGCAGGAGATCTGGCGCAAACCGTCGCCCATGCAGGAGCGCAACCAGGAGTTCGAGGACTACCTCAGTGCCAACAACTTCGATCCTGCCCGCCTGGGCCCGTTCACCCGGCTGGCATTCAACATGCATGGACTGGTTCCGCCGGAGGAATGGCTGGATATCATGCCGCAGATCTTCCATGTCCACGCGAAGTTCTACGACATCGACGAACACGGCAATGAACCCGCGATGGACATTCCGCGCATTGTGCGCCAGTTCGTCAAGGGCGGCTACCAGGGCTACCTGTCCAGCGAGTGGGAGGGCCACGCGTTCGCCGACCTGGGCGAATCCGATCCGATCGACCTCGTCAAGAAGCAGCACACGCTGATGCGGCATGCCATCGAAGAGGCCGTTGATCCAAATGCATCCGACTCCCACGCGACCCTGGTCGAGAGTGTTAAGTAAGGAAAACCATGGCTACTCACAATTCCCTGTTCCAGGACGCCGACGTCCGCAGGCACCCCGAGGGGATTGCCGTATCGGTGCAGCTGCCCTGGTACCGCAGCCTCTGGCTGTCCGCCGTTGACGACGTCGTTGCAACCGTCAACGGCGTGGAGATTCCCAAGGAGTCCCTCCGCTTCGAACTGCAGGACAAGTCCTACTCCATAGCTGAACTCCCGGAGCAATGGGAAACCCTGTGGTTCGTCGCAGACAAGCCCGACGTGATCATCCCGCTGGACCGCGTCCCCGACGCCGGCGAGGAGATCGACGTCGAGGTCATCCTCACCCTGCGCCTGCTGTATATGCAGATCGCGCCGATGCGTTACGTCGGCAACCGCGTCGCGGTTGAACGGAAAGTGGTGCTCGCATGAAAACCCTGCGCGTGGCCATGATCGGTTATGGCTTCATGGGTGCTGCCCACTCCCAAGGCTGGCGGACGGCGCCGCGGGTATTCGACCTGCCTGCCGAGCCGGAAATGGCGGTTATCGTCGGCCGTAACGCTGAAGCGGTCGCCGCCGCTGCCAGCAAGTGGGGCTGGGCCGAGTCAGCAACAGACTGGCGGGACGTGATCGCCCGTGACGATATCGACGTCGTCGATATCGTCACCCCCGGCGACTCCCACGCCGAAATCGCGATCGCCGCGCTGGAGGCCGGGAAGCACGTTTTGTGCGAAAAACCACTCGCCAACACCGTGGCGGAAGCCGAAGCGATGGCCGAAGCTGCCGAACGGGCGGCTGCCCGGGGTATCCAGGCAATGGTCGGGTTCACCTACCGCCGCGTTCCGGCCGTCACCTTCCTCCGCAACCTCATCGCCGAAGGCGCCGTCGGCACGATCAACCAGGTGCGTGCCTCCTACCGGCAGGACTGGCTGGTGGACCCGGAGATGCCGCTGGCGTGGCGTCTGCAGAAGGAACACGCCGGCTCGGGGGCCCTGGGGGATATCGGTGCCCACGCCATCGACCTGGCCCAGTTCGTCACCGGCTTGAACCTGGAGAAGGTGTCCGGCGTTATCGACACCATCGTGAAGGAGCGGCCTCTTTTGAAGGGCTCCACTTCAGGCACTGGCCCTTCCGATACCGGGCTTTCCGGCGCTGCCGGTGTCGGCTCCGGCCAGGTGACGGTGGACGATATCGCCATCTTCACGGGCCGCTTCGAATCCGGCGCGCTGGCGTCGTTCGAGGCCACCCGGTTTGCCACCGGCCGGAAGAACGCGCTCCAGATTGAGGTTTCCGGGGACAAGGGCGCCCTGGCCTTCGACCTGGAGGACCTCAACAGCGTCCAGTTCTACGACCGTACGGCACCTGCGGACCGCCAGGGCTTCCGGAAGGTCCTGGTCACGGAAGCGGAGCATCCCTACGTTTCGGCGTGGTGGCCGGCAGGCCACATGCTCGGTTACGAGCACGGGTTCTCCCACCAGGTCAAGGACCTCGTGGAGGGCATCGTGGGCGGCGCCGTCCCGCATTCGTCGTTCGCTGACGGGCTGAGGGTGCAGCGGGTGCTCGACGCTGTCGAGCGCAGTTCCGAAAATGATTCCGTCTGGACACGGGTCGCTGCCGGCGTTCCCGTGCCGGCCAGTTGAGGAGGGGAAGTACGTGGCACGACCAATTACCTTGTTCACCGGCCAGTGGGCCGACCTGCCGTTCGAGGAGGTGGCCCGGCTCGCCGGCGAATGGGGCTACGACGGGCTGGAGATCGCCTGCTGGGGTGACCACCTGGATCCCTGGCGCTGGGACGACGACGCCTATGTGCAGGGCAAGCTGGACATTCTTGAACGCCACGGACTCACAGTCTGGACCATCTCCAACCACCTCAAGGGCCAGGCCGTCTGCGACGACCCGATCGACGAACGGCACCGCGGCATCCTGCCGGACGTCGTATGGGGCGACGGCGATCCTGAAGGGGTCCGCCGTCGTGCCGCCGAGGAACTGAAGAACACGGCACGGCTCGCCGCAAAGCTGGGCGTGAAAACGGTGACCGGCTTTACGGGATCGTCCATCTGGAAGTACGTGGCGATGTTCCCGCCCGCCTCCGAAAAGATGGTCGACGCCGGCTACCAGGACTTTGCCGACCGGTGGGACCCCATCCTCGATGTCTTTGACGAGGTGGGCGTCCGGTTCGCCCATGAGGTGCACCCATCAGAGATCGCGTACGACTACTGGACAACGCAGCGCGCCCTCGAGGCGATCGGGCACCGCGAGGCCTTTGGCCTGAACTGGGACCCGAGCCACATGGTGTGGCAGGACATCGACCCTGTGGGGTTCCTGTGGGACTTCAAGGACCGGATCTACCATGTGCACTGCAAGGATACGAAGAAGCGCCTGTCCAACGGGCGCAACGGCCGGCTGTCCTCCCATTTGCCCTGGGCTGATCCGCGCCGCGGCTGGGACTTCATCTCCACCGGCCACGGCGACGTGCCGTGGGAGGATGCGTTCCGGATGCTGAACGCCATCGACTACCGCGGACCGCTGTCCGTGGAGTGGGAGGACGCCGGAATGGACCGGCTGGATGGCGCCCCCGAAGCGCTGGCTTTCGTGCGCCGACTCTCCGGCTATGAACCCTCCGCCGCAGCTTTCGATGCCGCATTCAGCACGAAGTAATTCGCAAACAAGTGAGGCCGGCCCGGGGGGCCGGCCTCACTTGTTTGTATGCCATGAGCTTCTTGTATCCGGTCAGAGGGCAGCCCGGGCCGCTGGTGCCGACTCCACCACTGCTGGCTCCGCGAGGGCTGCCCCCGCCAGGGCCAGGTGACTCCGCGTCATCTCCGTTGGGTCGTCCTGCAGCCACTCGTGGCCGCCCCATTCGCTGGTCAGCGTGCCCGTGAAGCCGGTCCCGCGCAGCAGGCTGCCAAGGTCATGCAGCGGCTGGGAAACCCGGCCGCCGTCGTTCTCCAGATCCCAGAACTTCAGATGGAAGGCGCCCACCAGGGGGAGGATGCCCTGCAGATCTGCGACGTCACTGCGGCCGAAGCGGATGAGCAGGTTCATGAAGAGGGTGTGGATGCGCGGCGGAACCTTCCCTGCGCGGAGCAGGGCGGTGACGGCATCGAGGGTGGCGGGATCGCGCCAGTCATTCTCCAGGCGCGCCAGAAGATCGGAAGGAACGCCGCCCTGCCGCAACTCATGAAGGTAGGTGACGGGAAGGGCCGGCATGAGCATGCTGATGTCGACGAGTACCCGCACGTGGTCATCTGCCAGCCCGGCTATCGCATCCAGTGCTGGTGCCACCGAAGGGTTGTTTGGAGTCTGCTGCCCTTGGATTTCTTCGTACAGCACCAGATCGAGTTCATGCAGCAGCGGCTGCAGCAGGGTGAGCAGTTCCGTGCCCGCCTGTCCGATCGGTAACCGGATCCCGCGGGCACCCACTCGGCTGGCGGCGCTGAGCTGGGGGACCAGGAAGTCCAAGCGCTCCTGCAACGAGCGGCGGTCGGTTGGGGACGTGAAGTCGTCGAGGCTGGCGCCAACGATGCTGACGCGGCCCCCTCTTGCCGCCAGCGAATCCCGCAGTTCGTCTACCTCGGCGTCCTGCGGAGCGGGGAAGGACCGCCACAGCAGCCCAGGTTCGAGTTCTATTGTCTTCGCCACGGAATCCGCGATGCCAATCACAACGTCCGCGGCTGTCCGCCGGGCTGCCGTGATCTCCGGAATCCAGTTGAACGAGCTGGCGCAGAGGGTCCAGTTGTGAGGAAGTGCGGGGGCCATGTGATGCCTTCCCATTTATGCTTGTTAATGACAAACTTATGTCACTTTTAGGATAAAGGATGGAAGCCATGTTGCAAACCGCTTTGCGCGAAGATGCGCTGACGGCCACGCCGGAAGGCTTTGAACTCCGGCTCGGCCTGTCATGGATCCGCTCCATGCCCCTTTCCAGCGTGGCTGGGCTCGCAGTTGAGGTCGACGGCATCCCGGTGGCGCCAGGGGAGTTGACGGTGGTGCTGGGGGCCCGGCGCGTGCGTGCGGACGCATTGCAGGCGGAGTCCGGGTGGTGGTTCGTGCAGGACAGGGTGGTCCTGGCCGGCCGGCGCGAGCTTTCCCGCGGGGTGCACGCCATCGCCGTCGACTTCCAGCTGCTGGTGCCCTACCTTCAGGCGCGTCCCGGTTCGCCGCTGGTCCTGCCGTTCCATCTGGAGGCCCGGCTGGAGCTTGACCGGGAACCGGTGCCCAGCGTCTCCCGCGATGTGGCCTGAGCGGCTATGCCCAGGCCGCGCGGTGGACCCTATGCGGGGACAGCGGCCCGTTCCGGTGAGGGCCTGCCGTCAGCAAACCAGCGCGGGAAGGTGACATCGAACAGCTGCTCGCGCGCCAGCTCAGCTCCTCCGCGCAGGGGTTCGCGCTCATCGTTGACGGACAAGGTGATGGTGAGGTCGCGGGTGGCGAGCGGCAGGGACAGCTCGTAGACCCGCTGGCGCACTTCGGCCAGGAATACTTCGCCGGCCGATCCCATGGCCCCGCCGATGACGATGATTCCGGGGTTGAACATGTTCACCAGCGCTGCAATGGTCTCACCCGCTACCCGGGCCGACTTTTGAATCAGTGTGATGGCCAGCGGGTCCCCGGCCTGGGCCGCGAGGGTGATCTCCTCGAGGGTCAGTGTCCCCTTTTTTGCCAGCGGGGCCAGGGAGCTCCGGGTGCCTTCCTTGACAGCCTCTTCCGCGTCCCTGACCAGGGCCCAACCGCTGGCCACCGCTTCGAGACAGCCGATCTTGCCGCAGCGGCATTGGGCATGGGAGTCGGAGACCCGGACATGGCCGATGTCGCCGGCCGCGCCGTTGGCACCGCGGTGGATCCTGCCCTGGGACAGCAGGCCGGCACCGATGCCCGAACCGATCTTGCAATAGATGAGGTTCGCAAGGGATTCGCGACGCCGGGCGCGCTCACCAAGGGCCAGCAGGTTGACGTCGTTATCCACCCACACCGGTGCGTTGAAGCGGTCCTCGAAGGGCGTGCGGACATCGAATCCATTCCACCCGGGCATGATCGGAGGTGCCACCGGTTGTCCCGTGGCGAAGTCAACCGGGCCGGGGAGGCCCACCACTACGCCCCAGACGGGCACTTGGTGATCCTTTTTCAGCACGTCGTCAACGAGGGCCATCACTGCGTCAATGGTCTTCTCGGGGCCCTGGGCGATATCCCAGGTGCGGTGCGTGTGTTCCAGGATGTCGCCGTCAAGGGCGGTGACGCCAACCCTTATATGAGCGGCTCCGAGGGCACATATGACGATCCGTCCCTGCTCCGCGCGGAAGCGAAGGGTCCGGGGCGCGCGGCCACCGGAGGAGGCGCCGAATTCTCCATCCCCGAGAAAGCCGATCTCAATGGCCTGGTCCACACGCTGGCTGACAACGCCCCTGCCCAGCCCGGTGACCTTGCCGATTTCAGGGCGCGTTGTTGCCTCGCCCGTTCGCACCAGGTTGACGATCCTCAGCAGGCTCGTCACTTCATCCGTTTGTGCTCCAAAGCGGAGTGTGGACTCTGTCGTCATGATCACAATTCTCACACATAAGAGCGGACTAAGGTGGGGTTGAACGCGACTATAGCCGGATATTTCCGTACTTATGAATAATATGGACAAAAGAGGAGGTTGATGATGCCTTGGAATGTAGGAGTTCTTGGGGCCGGACCGGGCGTCGCGGCCCTGCATCTGCCGGTGCTGGGGCGCCTGGCGGACCTGTTCAAGGTGGTGCACATTGCCGATGCGGGAAGTGGGCGCGCCCAGGGCCTGGCCGAAAGGCTTGGTGCCCGGTGGTCAGTGGGGGAGGCGGACCTGCTTGCGGACCCGGCAGTTCACCTGGTGGCCATCTGCAGCCCGCCCGCTGAACATGCCCGCCAAATCCTGGCGGCTGTAGCCGCTGGGAAGCCTGCCATCTTTTGCGAGAAGCCATTGGCCACCAGCAGGGAAGAAGCCGACGAGGTCATCTCTGCCTGCCGGCTCGCGGGAACGGTCCTTCTGGTGGGGACGAACCACCTGTTTGACGCCGCGTGGGGGCGGGCCAGGCATCATCTCGTCGCCCTCGCGGGCCGGGTGCAGGCGATCTCCGTGACGCTGGCGCTTCCGCCGAATGACAGGTACCACCGGCTGGTCGCCGAGGGCGGCCCTTTCCAGGCCGCCCGGCGGGAACGCCTGGACCTCGACAGTCCCGCGGTTGCGGCCGGCGTCCTGCGGCAGCTGCTGACCGGTCTCGCGATCCATGATCTTCCGGCCGTGAGGGACATCGCGCCAGGCATCGACGAGGTTGTTTACGCCAGGGTCGCCCCGCCAGTCGGCTACCTTGTGGGGTATCGGGCCGGCGGAATCCTGGTCCAGTTGGCGCTTACCATGCTTCCGGAAGGACCGGATGCTCTCTGGAGGATGAATATCGCCACCTCCCACGACCGCATCGAGGTGAATTTCCCGCCCGCCTTTGTCCATGCCGGAAGCGCGGCCACCCGAGTGCGAAGCACGGACGGGCAGTGGACGGAGTACAGGCGGGATCCGGAAGACGGCTATATGGCGCAGTGGCGCCTGCTTGCCTCACTCCTTGAAGGCGGGGTCCCAGTTGAGTACGACGAACTGCTGGCTGACTCACACTTTGCAATCGACCTGGCCGATGCTGCCGCAGCGAAGGTTCTGGAAGGGGTGCCGCAATGAGTTCGGCAAATCCAGGGCTCGGCATCTTCACCGTGTTGCCTTCCTATGTCGCGGCTGTCGCCGAGCTTGCCGTCAGTGCTGCACTCACCAGAGACGTCAGTGGGGCGGTGGCGGTGGTGCCCGGATCCGGCGATTGGTGGCAGGGCATGCTGGACGCCCGGGCCAGGGGAGCGGCAGCGGTGGTGATTGCGGACCCTGCTGCGCTCCCGCAGAAAGGACCCGGAGCCTACCCATGGCCCGGTGACATCCCGGTCATCGTTGAGCGTCCCCGGCTGCGCCCGGATGTGGTTGCCGACGCGGTCCGGGCAGGACGAGGCAGGCCGGCCCGGATCGTCACCGTTGAGTGCGCCGCCCCCGCGGCAGGTCTTGAAGCGGTAATCCGCGACGGCTTGGGCTGGGCGCGGTCACTGGTCCGGGGCCCGTTGACGCTCCAGGTGTGCAGTGCCACGGCGCACGCCAGGATTGCTCTGCTGGATTCAGGGGGATCCGCGGGCGGGGCAATACCCGTCACCCTGGGGGCGACGGCGGCAGCGGGCCTTCACGCCGACGGCCTGCTCCAGGTGCTGGCCCTCGGCGAGGTGCGAACCGAAGTCACCGTGGACCAGCAGGCCGGGCTGACGCGGCTGGAGACGTCCACCGAGGACGGGACACTAAGGGCTCCGGAGCGCTATGAATCATCAGCCCGTATGGCGCTGCGCCGGGCCATTGAGGCGCAGTCTTCGGGCCAGCCCGGAACGGACCTGGATGAGCTGCTCGAGGACATGTCCCTCACGCGCGCCGTGCTTGCTACATAAGGGATGCCCGCCACAGGTGTCTAATTCACGCATTCTTTTGTTGCTTTCAAACTAAAGTGGGGTAGCATGAGTAACGGCGCCGGGGTTCCTTCCGAACCCGTTCTCCGTCGTGATGGTGCGCCGGAGGCACAACACGTCGCGTCGACGGCCCGATCGTTCGGGTAGATCACTATGCCACTTTCACGTTTGAGACTCCGTCTCCTTGTTATCTCCCTGCTCACGGTTTCGTTCCTCGGGGCCCTGGACCACACCGTGGTGTCCACATCCCTGGCCACGGTTGCGGGTGAGCTGGGCGCGCTGAAGCTCATGAGCTGGGTTGTTGTGGGATACACCCTCGCGAGCACAGTGCTGCTGCCGGTGCTCGGCAAACTAGGCGATGTCCTGGGAGCCCGCCGGATCTTCCTCGGTTCGCTGGTAATGTTCCTGGCGGCCTCCCTGGCCTGCGGCTTTTCGCAGGACATGGCATGGCTTATCGCCGCGCGCGTCCTGCAGGGGATGAGCTCCGCGGGCCTGCAGCTGATGTCGCAGACCATCATCGCCAGGGTCACCTCGCAGCGGGAACGTCCGCGCTACATGGCCATCATTGGCGCAGCTTTCCCCATCGCGGTCCTGGTTGGCCCCGTTCTCGGCGGCGCCATCACCGATTACTGGGGCTGGCAGTGGGTTTTCTGGATCAACATCCCGGTGGGCGCTGCAGCCCTGGCCCTTGCCCTGGTTGCCGTTCCCCACCTGGAGCCCGGCCCCATGCCCCGCCACTTCGATGTTGCCGGGGCGGCTGTTTTTACCGCTGCACTGGTGGCCCTTGTCCTCGCCGCCACCTGGGCCGCAGAACGCAGCGCGGGCCCCGCCACCGCTGCCGCGCTCGCGGTCAGCATGCTGGGCTTCGTTGCCTTCTACTTTGTTGAGCGCCGCGCACCCGAACCCATCGTCCCCCTGCATTTCTTCGCCAACCGGACCATCGCGGCAGGCACCGCACTCTCGGCGATTATCGGCGTCGGCCTCTTCTCCATCACCGCCTATTTGCCGACGTACGTCCAAATGGCGTACCAGACCACCGCCACCGTGTCCGGGCTCGTGCCCATCGCAACCGTGTTCGGCATGCTGACCAGCAACCTGCTGACCGGATGGCTGGCCAGCAGGACGGGGCGGTACCGGATCTTCCCCATCCTGGGAACATCGTTGGGGGCCGCCGGACTATTTGTGATGGCGGTGTTGCCCGCCGGGCTTCCGCTGTGGGTTCCCATGATCGTTATGGCCGTTGTTGGGATGGGCACCGGCGCGTTCATGAGCCTGATCGTCACTGTGGTCCAGGGAGCTGCTCCGGCCAGCCAGACCGGCACCATCACCGCGACGATCAACCTGGTGCGGCAGGTGGGGTCAACAGTGGCGACGGCGATTATCGGCGGGGTGATCGGCTTCGGCGTGGCGGCCCTTTTGCCGGCGGGCCTGGACGCTTCCACCCTGACCCCGCAACTGGTCAAAGGGGCCGCCCCGGCAGTCCAGGCCAGCGTGGCTCAGATCTACGCTTCAGTCTTCACACCCATCTTTATTGCCTTGGCGGCCACGTACGCAGTGGGAATAGTCGCGGCGGTCCTGCTTCCGCACGGGCGCCTCTCCGACGAACCCGTTCCCGCCCCCCAAACAACTTCCGAATCCCTTTCGGCCTGATTTCAAAGGAGACATCATGTCCAACCCAACCATCGCCGTCGTCGGCAGCGGGCCGATCGGCTCCACCTATGCGCGGGTGCTCCTCGAGCAGGTCCCGGACGCGCGGGTGGTGATGTTCGAAGCCGGACCGCAGGTGACGGAGGTTCCCGGCGCAAGCGTCCGCAACATCGCCGACCCTGGCGAAAAGGCCCGTGCCCGCGAAATGTCGCAGGGGCCGCAGGCCGGCGCCTACCGTGAGTCGCTCGGCATCCCGGCAGCCACGGTCACCGAGGGAATGTTCACCGCCCGCCAGGGCACCCACCTTCTCGACTTCGGCGGCGCGGGCTCCGCCCACGCCTCGAGTTTTCCCGCGGCGGCTGCGGCCACCAACGTCGGCGGCCAGGGTGCGCACTGGACCTGCGCGACGCCGTCGCCCGCCTTCAGTGAAAAAATCCCCTTCATAGCGGACGACGAATGGGACGGGCTGATTGAGGACGCGAAGCAGCTGCTGCATGTCCACAGCGCAGCGTTTGCCGACTCCGCCGTTGGTGAGGCCATTCGGACCCTCCTCGATGAAGAGTTCGGCGCGGAGCTGCCGGATGGGTACGGCGTGGGCACCCTTCCGGTTGCCGGGGACCCGCAGCCCGACGGCTCCGTGCGTTGGGCGGGGGCCGACGTCGTCCTCGGCCCGCTGGTCGACAAGGACAGTCCGGTCTCGAAGCAGTTCGAACTCCGTGACCTCACCTTGGTCCGCCGCGTGGAACTGGACGGACACCGGGTCACCGGTGTCACCGTCGAGGACCTCCGCACCGGGGAGAAGTCATTCGTGGCAGCGGACATCGTGGTGGTGGCCGCCGATGCCTTCCGCTCCCCGCAGCTTCTCTGGGCATCCGGTGTGCGGCCGCAGGCCCTCGGCCACTACCTGACCGAGCATCCCGTGGTCATCTCCACGGTGGCGCTGGACGCCGAAAGGATGGGGCGGTACGCCACCGAAGAGGACCTTAAGGCCGAGCTGGCCCGGCGCGCACTGAACCCGGCAGACCCCGTCGCGGCGGTCAACCGCATCCCGTTCTCGGAGCCGGAACACCCCTTCTCCGTCCAGGTGATGTACACCGAGACCACGCCGTTCCCGATGGAGCCGGGAACCCCCTACTCCGAGAACCGCTGGGGCTACGTCAACATGGGCTACGGCATGCGCAAGCACCCGCGCTACGAGGATGCCGTCACGTTCGACGACAATGAGCCGGACTACCGGGGATTCCCCAACATGAGAATCGAGTACGCGCTCACAGAACGGGAAAACGCGGAAATCGCCGAGGCAACCGAGCGGCTGCGGCGTGCCGGCAAGGCCCTTGGTGCCTTCGTGGCCGAGCCCAGGCTCATGCCGAACGGCTCGAGCCTGCACTACCAGGGCACCATGCGCATGGGTGAAACCGACGACGGCACCTCGGTGGCGGATCCGTGGTCACGCGTGTGGGGCTACAACAACCTGGTGGTGGGAGGAAATGCGCTCATTCCGACGGCAACTGCCATGAATCCCACGCTGATGAGCGTGGCCATCGCCGTCCGCGGCGCCCGGAAGGTTGCTGAGGAGCTTGGTTCGCAGAGTGCCTAGGTCAACTGTTCGTAGGGGCGCAGACGCCCGCCAGCTGTGGCTGGGCTGACGTCGAGGCACGGATAACCTGTGGGTATGAAGAACCTGGACCTCAACCTGCTGCCCCAGCTGCAGGTCCTGTTGGAACTGCGGAACATCTCCCGGGCAGCCGAGAGGCTCCAGCTCAGCCAGCCGGCCACCAGCGCCGCAATGGCCAGGCTCCGGCGCCATTTCGACGACGAACTCCTGGTGCGGAACGGGCGCACCTATGACCTCACGCCGTTCGCACAGTCCCTGGTCCCGCTGGTTGATGAAGCCATGCTTCACATCCAGCGGGCCACGCGGGTGCGGTCCGGCTTCGACGCCGGCACGAGCGAGCGGGAGTTCATTATCGCCGCCTCCGACTACGCGGCGGCCCTGATCGTGGGGCCGCTGCGGGGGATCCTGCGCGAGGAGGCCCCCGGAGTGTCGGTGGATTTCGTTCCCACAGCCAAGTCCGGGATCCAGGGCCAGATGGCCGACTACTCAAAAATCGACCTGCTCGTCGGGCCCACGGGATACCAGATGCAGGGAGCCAGCAAGCAGCTGTTCCGGGACAGCTTTGTTGCTGTGGCTGACGCCGGAAATCCCCTGCTCCAGCAGCCCCGGCTCACCGTGGAGGACCTGGCCACCGTTCCCCACGCCGTCGGCTATTTCGGTGAGGGAATCAGCACCCCGGCGGACAAGTTGTTCGAATCGCGAGGTATTCAGCGCCGCGTGGCGGCTGTGGTGGCCGGGTTCCTGTCCCTGCCACTCCTGGTGGAAGGGACAGACCTCGTGGCGCTCGTCCCCGGGATGCTGGCAGCACGGGCCCAGCGCGGCGCGGATATCGTTGTGCTGGGGTTCTCCGAAGGCGCTGAAGCGTCCCTCGTGGAAGCGATGTACTGGCACCCGTCCCAGGCGGAGGACCCTGCCAGCGTCTGGCTGCGTTCCGTGGTCCAGCGGGCCTGTTCGCGGCTGCACGAACTTTTCCCCATCACCGCGCACCCGGTAGCTATCCACGCGGCGGATACCACCTAGAGCCAAAGCGCCGTTCCCCATCCGGACCATCCCTGCGAAAGTCGAAGAAACGCACTTTCGAAAGGGATCCCGCATGCCTGTCTCCAGCCAGCGCCTGGACGGCAAGACCGCCGTCATCACCGGAACGGCCAGCGGCCAAGGCAGGGCGGCGGCGCTCGCCTTCGCCGAGGCGGGCGCCGTGGTGGTGGGCTGTGACATGGACGACGACGGCGCCGCGGCCACCGTCCGCCAGGTCACCGCAGCCGGGGGCCGGATGAGCAGCAGTCGGGTTGACCTCACGGACGAGGCCGCTGTGGCGGCCTGGGCGCAGGATGTAGCCGCAAACCACGGCCAGGTCCACATCCTGTATGCCAACGCGGCGGTCACCCGCTTCGCCCCGGTGGAGCAGCTCACGTTTGCCGACTGGAAGTGGAATGTCGAACACGAGATGGATGTGGTCTTCCTGCCGGTCAAATACTTCTGGCCACAACTGATCCAGGTGCGGGACGCCGCCATTGTGCTGGTGGGATCCACGGCAGGAGTTACCGGTTCCATGACCAACGGCCGGCTGGCCCACACCGCCACGAAAGGGGCCGTGGTGGCCATGACCAGGCAGCTCGCGGCCGAAGGGGCTCCGCATGGACTCCGCGTCAATACTGTCAGCCCCGGAATGATCCGCACCGCAGCGACCGAGGGCAACCTCCTGGCCGCCGACCACCCCATGCGGTCCATCGCCGGCAGCATCCCGTTGGGCCGGATCGGCACGCCGGAAGAAGTGGCCAAATGCGCGCTGTTCCTGGCCTCCGACGAAGCGTCATACGTGACGGGCGCCAACCTGATGGTCGACGGCGGCTGGTCGGCCGTGCTGCCGGGCTAGTTGGAATCGTGCGCCGCGTCAGCGCATGGCGTCGGAGACAGACTTTGCTCCGCCGTGGCCCGACTGGCCGCCGTCCACCGGGATCTCGGCACCGGTCACGAAGGACGAGAGCGGGCTGAGGAGGAACAGCACGACGCCGGCCACTTCCTCCACGCTTCCAGTGCGGCCCAGCGGGGTCTCTGCCAGGGTGGCCTGCCTGAATTCGGGCTTGGCGCTCGCCGTCATGGGCGTTTCGATGAAGCCCGGATGGACAGTATTAACGCGGATCCCCCGCGGGCCGAGTTCCATGGCGGCGACCTGCGAGAGTCCCCGCAACGCCCACTTGCTGGCGGTGTAGGCCACCGGATAGTGCGCGGTCAGGCCCGCGACGGAACCGACATTGACGATGGATGCGGCACTGCCCATCAGCGGTGCGAGCGCCTGGATTCCCAGCAGGCTTCCGGCGACATTGACTTCATAGACGCGCTGCAGGTCAGCCACAGAGGCATCCAGCAACCGGCTCCGCTGGGTGATGCCTGCATTGTTGACCAGCCCGTCCACCTGCCACCCCTTGGTCTGTATCCAGTGCGCGAGATCGGACCAGCCGGAGGCATCGCGGACGTCCAGCTGACGGTACACCAGCGCACCGGCCGAAGCCGATGACACGGCGGCCAGCTCGGCTGGCATGTCCCCTGCGAGGTCTGTGGCAATGACGCGGGCCCGGGCTTCCACCAGCATGCGCGCCTCGGCAGCGCCCTGGCCCTGGCCGGCGCCGGTGACCACCACGGTCCGGCCATCGAGCTGAAGGGAGACCACCCTACGTCCCGGAAGGAACCGTAAAGGCAACCCGGTTGCGCGGACGCTGCCAGGCACGCACCAGAGTCCCGGCGTTGCGGCGTTCACCTACCGTGTTCTCGATTGTCCCGATGCCTTCCACCGTCATGCGGACCACGTCTCCCGTCTTCAGCGGCGGGGGAGTCTTCGCGCCGTTCCGTCCCCAGAGCTCCGCGAGGCAACCGCTGCCGCAGGTGCCGGAGCCCAGCACATCGCCGGGCCGGACCACGGAATCCTGCGAGGCGTAGGCCACGAGCTCGGCGAACGGCCAGCCCATGTTGGACAGCAGGTCCTGGCCGATGGCTTTCCCGTTGACTTCCACGGCCATGGAGATCGGCAGGAACCCCTCGGCGTCGTGCAGGTCCTCGAACTCATCCGCGGTGACAATCCAGGGCCCCAGGGTATTGGCGAAATCCTTTCCCTTGCACGGGCCGAGACTGACCTTCATCTCCCGGCGCTGCAGGTCCCGCGCCGACCAGTCGTTGAGGACGGTGTAGCCGAGGATGTGCCGGTGCGCCTCCGCTGCAGTCAGGTTCCGGCCGTCGCTTCCGGGGACGCGCCCGACGACGGCGGCGACTTCGGTTTCAAAGTCCAGATCCTCGCAGCCCGCCGGAATACCAATCACCTCACCGGTGCCGGTCACCGTATGCGGGTTGGTGAAGTAAAAGGTGGGCGCCCCGTACCATTCGGGCACCACGCCGGCCACGCCGTCGATGCTCTTCCGCACGCCTTCGACGTGTTCCTCGAACGCGACAAAATCCCGGATGGTGGCGGGCGCCAGTGGGGCGAGCAGCTGCACGTCCGCCAGCGGAACGGCCGGGCCAGACCCGATGATCCGCCGGGCCACACCCAGCGTCTCCTCGAGCCCGGCGTCCAGGAGCATCTGGACCGTGTGGCCGGCGGGGAGGGCGTAGCAGGTTCCGCCGTCGACGAAGCCGGACTGCGTCCCGCCGTCGTGGTTCCAGCGTGCGATCTTGACCATGAAAATTCTTCCTTAGGCTGTGCGGCGGGCAGTGAGGGCCGAGGCGGGGGTGATGCCCAGGGCAGCAGCGTTGCCGGACAGCACCCTGGCTTCGTCCTCGGCGGAAAGCTGTGCCGCGATGACCTCGGCCGCGGGGCGGTCGGAGCCCATGTCGAACGGGTAGTCCGAGCCGAGCAGCACCTGCCCCGGGCCAGCGGCGGCCACGAGGGCCCGCAGTTCGGCCGGGCTGTGGACCAGGGAGTCGAAGAACAGCTTCTTCACATACGACGACGGCGGCTCAGCGCAGCCGTGTGCCTCCGGCCGGACCCGCCAGGCGTGATCGGAGCGGCCAAGGCTGGTGGGAAGGTAGCCGCCGCCGTGCGCGGCCAGAACTTTGAGATCCGGGTGCCGGTCCAGGACCCCGCTGAAAATCAGGTGGGACAGAGCCACCGCATTTTCCGCGGGCTGGGAGACGGTGTTGGCGAGGTAGAAGCGGTCCAGCCGCTCGTCCAGCGAGCACCCGAACGGGTGCAGGAAGACCAGAGCACCAAGCTCCTCGGCCCGGCTCCAGAACGGCTCCAGCCTGGGGTCGGAGAGCTCAACGGTGCTGCGCCCCGGGTCGGCGGGGGTGGCGGCGAACGAGCCGATTTCCACGCCTAGCAACCCGCACTCCAGCATGGCGTGTTCCAGGGCTTCGACCATCAAGGAAGGGTGCTGCAGCGGGACCAGGCCCAGGCCGTTCAGCCGTTCGGGGGCGCGGTCCACTAACTCCCGCACCGCCTGGTTGGCAGCCTTGGCAACCTGCAGGGCCAGCTCTTCCGCGGCGAAATAGTAGAAGTGCGACGGCGACGGCGAAACCAGCTGCACGTCCACGCCTTGGGCGTCCATGTCCGCAAGACGGCGGTCCAGGTCCGTCAGCTGCGGCCAGCGCTCCTTGATCATCTTTCCCGAAGCGGCCATCGACTCTGGTCCGTTACGCCGGACTTCCAGGGCCTGTTGAGCGCCGAAGCCCTCGGGATCAGCTTCGGCCACCAATTGCTGCAGGGCCGGAAGCAGGATGTGGGCGTGGACGTCCACGGTCGGATTTTCAGCACGGCCGGTGCTCATGCGGGCTCCCTAACCAAGCTGGAGACTGAATGCATGAGGCCCGGTACGTTGGCGTCCCGGACGCCGTCGAGCATCCACTGGCCCAGCTGGACGGAGGCGTCGACCACTGCTTTTGCCCGGTCCAGTCGGCGGTCGGTGAACTCTTTCCAGAGCGTCTCGGTAATGTCGTCGGCGCCGATCAGGATATCGGCCAGCACGGCTGCGTCTTCCATTGCCATGGCAGCACCTTGCGCGATGGTCGGCGGGCAGCTGTGGGCGGCGTCGCCGATGATGACGGTGCGGCCGCGGTTCCACGGCCCGTCCACCAGGTGGGTAGTGAACCACGTGTAGTTGATACGGGCGCTCTGGTCCAGGTTGGCGCGGATCTCGTTCCACGGGCCGCCGTAGGCTGCGGCGAGTTCGGCCATAATGCGGGGGCCGTCCTCGTGCTTGCGCTCCTGGGCCCTTTCCACGAGGTAGGCATAGATGGTGTCCGGGCCGGTGGGGCAGTAGCCGGCAATAAAGCAAGGCCCGCCGTACGTCAGGTCGGTGCGGACCACGTCCTGCGGCCGTTCCACGAACGCGCGCCAGATGCCCATGCCCGTGGACCGGGGTTCACCATCGATGCCGATGGCCTTGCGGACAGCTGAGTGCAGGCCGTCGGCGCCGATCAGGAGGTCGTAGCGGGCGGTGCCGCCGTCGGCGGTGCTCACGGTGACGGAACCGCCGTCGTCCGTTATTTCGGTGACCGTCTTGCCGTAGCTGATCCGCGCGCCTGCCCGCCCGGCACGCTCGCGGAGGATGGCGGTGAGGTCGGGGCGGTACATGCCCAGGGTGGCTGGGAGATCGTCACCGCCGGTCCGCATGTCATCCAACACGGCGATGACGGTGCCGGCGGGGTCCGGGGCGCGCAGGCCGAGGGTGCTGAACGCGTAGCCCTTCGCCTCGATTTGCTCCCAGACACCCAGCTGGCGGAGGACCCGCAGGGCGTTCCCCTGCAACGTGATTCCAGAGCCAAGGGTTTGCGGGGCATCGGCCTTCTCCAGGATTTCAACCTGGATTCCCGCGTCGGCCAGCAGGATGGCGGCGGTCAGTCCCGCGGCTCCCGCCCCGACGATTCCGACGTTCTGTACTGCTGCCATCGCTGACTCCTTTGTATTGACGGCGTGACTGATGATGGTTGTGGTGCTGTTGTATCTTTCTTGCCGCTGGCGATTACCGGACGGCGATTACCGCACGGCGATCGGGTTGACGGGCGATCCGACGGCGCCGGTAATGGGCAGGGGCGCCGCGGTGAGCAGGAAGTCGTACCTGCCGTCTGCCGCGCAAGCCTCCGCGAGGCCGTCCGGGTCCCACATTTCGCCGAGGAACAGTCCGAGGTTGGGGATGGCGATCTGGTGGAGGGGCTGGAAGGCGCCGTCGAACTCGTTGGGCCGGACCTCGAAACCCCAGGTGTCCGTGGCGATCCCCGCGATTTCACTGCGGTGAAGCCAGGGTGCGGTGCTGAAGGACAGCCCGGGGGCTGAGCCGCCGGCGTAGTCGCCCCAGCCGTCGCGGCGCACCCGGGTGTGCTGTCCGGTGCGGATCACCAGGATGTCGCCCCGGCCAACCTTTGAGCTGGGGCCCTGCAGGTCGATGGTCCGCTGGAGGTGTTCGGGGGTGATGGCGAAACCGTCCGGCAGCTCGCCGTCGTTCCTTCCCAGTTCGGGTCCGAGCGCGCGGCCGACGTCCAGCAGGACGCCGCGGGTGACGATCTTGGCCGCGGCGGTTTCGATGCCGGTGACCAGGTCGCCTTCGGAGGTGACCACGTCCCCTGCGGCGCGGCCGTTCCAGGCCTTGCCCTGGTCGAAGATGTGGCCGAGGCCGTCCCACTGGGTGGAGCACTGCAGCGGCATGGCAATGACGTCGTCCGCGCCGCCGAAGCCGTGCGGGAAGCCCTGGTTGCCGCGTTCGGCGTCCACCCCGGTGTCGGTCATGGTGTGGACAGGGTTGGTGCGCCGCCGCCAGCCTTTCTGCGGTCCGTTGGTGTCGAACGGCTGGGACAGCGAGAAGGCCTCGCCCGTCTTTACCAGGGCTGCTGCTTCAATGCGCTTGTCCGCGTCGATGAAGTTCAGGGTCCCAAGTACGTCGTCCTGGCCCCAGCGGCCCCAGTTGTTGTGGGATTCGGCCATGGCGCGGATGCTGCCGAGCGGATCGTCACGCCGGATGACCGGGGAATCGGTGGCTGATTCCCCGGTGCCGGTGGTGGTTGGTGCTGTGTCCTGGCTGGTCACTGCTGGCTGCCTTCAGTGACAACTTCGTCCTTGCAGTGGATGAGCTGGGTGCCCAGGCCCGTAATGGTGCCCTCCATGACGTCGCCGTCCCGGAGCAGCCTTCCCCAGTGCTGGCCGTTGCCGGCGGGGCTTCCGGTGAGCACCAGGTCTCCCGGGCGCAGCGGCATGATCTGGGAGGCCTCGCTGATCAGCTTGGCGACACCGAAGATCATGTCTGAGGTGGACTCGTCCTGCATTGCCCTGCCGTTGAGCTTCAGCGTGACCTGGACGTCCTGCGGGTCGCCGAAGAACTTGGCGGGTACCAGCAGCGGTCCGGTGGGCAGGAAGCCGGGGGCGTTCTTGGCGCGGTACCAGTCCGAGCCGATCGCTGGCATGTCCTTGCGGAACACGTACTCACGGGTTGTGATGTCGTTGACCATGGTGTAGCCGAAGACGTAGTCCAGGGCTTCCTCGGGGGTGACCCGGAACGCCGTCCTGCCGATCACCGCGGCCAGTTCAAGTTCCCAGTCGTGGGACTTGGAGTAGGCAGGCAGGGTGAGGTCATCCGTGGCGGATGCGATCGCCGTCGGGAGCCCGATGAAGAAGTACGGCGTTCCCTGACCCGCGCGCTTGTCCATCATCGCGGCGGTCCGGTCCCGGACTTCGTCCTCGTCCTGGCCGGGTTCGCGGTGGGCTGCAGCGAGGTCGATGACGTGCTTGCGGTAGTTGGCGCCGGTCTGAAGGACCTGGACAGGCTCTACCGGGGCGAGGACCTCGATGTCGGCCATTGCCAGGCCGGTATCCTCGCCGGCCGATGCGGCGATGGCGTCCAGCTGGCTCTCGGTCGTGTCCCAGTGCTCGATCAGGGCGTTGATCTCCCCATCCAGCGGCAGGACGCGGTCGCCGACCAGCAGGCCCGCGCGGGCCTTGCTGTCACCGGTCTCCTGGAACCGGATGAGTGCATATTGTGTTTCGGCCATGGTGTCCTAGCCCCGTCCCTGCTTGGCGTAGGGGTTCAGGAGGGCTTCCTTCATCTCCGGGGACGCGCCTTCTTCGGTGGCGGTAAAGCCTTCCGCGGGAGGGAAGGATTCGGTCATGGAGTGCGGCATGGCGCCGTTCTTGTAGAAGTTATTGGAGCCCTCGGAGGGCTTCCAGGTGTTGGCTTCCCAGTCCGGGACGTAGTTGCGGTATCCGCCGGAGTTGAGCTCGACGCGCAGGCCTGACGGGTCGCGGAAGTAGAGGAAGTTCTGCTCGCCCACGCCGTGGATGGAGGGGCCGTATTCCATGGCGGTGCCGTTTTCCATCATGACATCCGCGGTACGGAGCAGGTCTTCGGTGGCGTCCACCCAGAAGGCGATGTGGTTGACGCGTCCCGCGCGGCTGGAGGTGTCCAGGACCACGCCCAGGTCGTGGGACTTTTCGTTGGTCGTGAGCACGGAGAAGACGGTGATGGGTGCCTCGTCCAGGTCCACGAACGCCATCACGCGGAAGCCCAGGGCCTCGTTGTACCACTTGGCGAAGCCTCGGACATCGGAGGAGGCCACGGTGACGTGGTCCAGGAAGCGGGGCGCTGCGGCATGGCTGCTGCGGCGCTCCGGCCGGTCCGGGTAGGTGGATTCAAAACCGGGCTCGGCCACGAACTTCTCAACGTCGAAGAAGAGGCGCATGGGGTGGCCATAGGGGCCGGTGAATTCGTAGGCCTTGCCGTAGCCGTGACCGCCTGGCGTCCAGTTGCCCTGGACACCGGTTGATTCGACGCGCTGGGCTGCGGCTTCCAGGGCAGCCTGGGAGGTGGCGCGCCAGGCCATCCGGCCCAGGGAAGCTTCCGGACCTTCGGTGAGGACCAGGCTGTAGCGGTAGTAGTCACCCCAGCAGCGCAGGTAGACGTTGCCGTCCACGCGGTCGATGATGCGCATGCCGAACTCTTCCTCGTAGAACCGTGCCGAGGCTTCGACGTCGGGGGTGGTGATCTCGAGGTGGGCAAGATGGGAGAGGGGAGTTTCCACGTTGAATTCCTTCTAAGTACTGATTGCCTTGAGTGGGGTCGCTGCAGGTCTAGTAACCAGACTGAGGCAAAAGAGGTATTCGGTGAAGAGGCGTTTCCTGATGCCACCTATTTGTATGGCAGATAGCTGGCTTGAGTGGTCGATCCGCGCGCAGTGCCGTACCCGCTGCTCCGGCTTTTGAACCAGTGCCGGGTGAACCAGTGCCGGGTTCCTAGCCCGCCGCGGGCGCGGTGCGGGTGGTTGTGCCGAAGCCCGCTGGGTCGGCCAGGAAGGGGGTAAACGCCAGCTCCGCGGCCCCGATCATCAACAGGTCAGAACCGAGCGCTGCACGGTAGATCTCGACCTGGCCGGCCGGGCCGTCCATTGCCTGGGAGAGCAGCACTCCGTCCACCGACTCCGGTGCGAGGGCGTACAGCGTTCCCAGGAAACCGTCCAGGACGATCGCCTCGGGGTTGAAAATGTTCACGGCATTGCGCAGGGCTATGTCCAGGAACATGAGCTGACGTGCCACTTCGTCGTTCACCTCAGCACTGCTGCTGGTCGCCAGCGCCTTTTCGAGGTCGGCGGTGTCGCCGCGGCTTAGGCCGGCCAGTTCGAGGAGGCGGGACTGGGAGACTTCGGTTTCCAGGCAGCCCGTGGCGCCGCAGTGGCAGCTCTTTCCTCCGGAGCGGACAAAGGTATGGCCGATCTCCCCGGCGTAGCCGGAGGCCCCCCTGAGCAATTGCCCGTCGGAGATGATTCCGCCGCCGATGCCGCTGGCGCCGCCGTTGAGGTAGATCAGGTTCCCCTGCCCGGCGCCGGCGCCGAAAATCAGCTCCGCTTCGGCGCCGAGGGAGGCGTCGTTCGCGGCCTGGCACGGATAGCCGGTGGCTTCGCTCAGCATTCGGGCGACCGGCTCGTTCCGCCAGCCCAGGTGCGGAGCGTGCCGGACCACGCCGTCGTCGCGGTTGACCAGGCCCGGCACGGCCATGCCAATGCCCGTGATCCGGTAGGACGCATCCAGCTCGGAGCGCATCCCGGCGATAACAGCCGATGCGATATTCACCGCTTCGCGGGCGCTCGGAATCCGTTCAGTGTCGAAGCGGATCTTCTTTTGCACCTTCCCCCCGAGACTGACCAGGCCGATAGTGACGGCGTCGATCTCTGGGTTGACTGCCAACGCCGCGACCGACGGGCTCGGATGGACGTCCGGACTCGGCCTGCCGACCTGCCCTTCACCGGCGCGCGCCGTTTCATAGACCAGGCCCAACGCAACGAGCTGTCCGATCAGCGTCCCGACGGTGGAACGGTTCAGTCCCGTGTGCCGGGTCAGTTGGGCACGGCTGAGGACGCCGTGGTGGTGGACGAGGGAGGTCAGCAGCGACAAATTGTTGCGGCGGGACGGATCCGGCTCCCTCGCCGCCGCGGAAGCAAGAGTACGTGGAGGCATCATCGTGACACTATCAGCGGCCGGCCACCGTGCAGTTCAGGAAGGCGTTGCGGAATTTCCCATCCGAATCCAGCCGGAGGTCTTGCGGTTCCGACGCAGTGCACGGATGGGTTTCGGAGCTGAGGCTTTCCGGCCAATTGCGTTCGGTCACCATCTGATCAATCACGGTGGGATCCTTCCCTCAAGGGCCTCATTGCTAGATCTGCCGCCCAAATTGCTGTTATGCACAACTTAACATCCACTCACCCGCAGCGCCAGAGCCGGGTACCCATTCCGCGCTAGCGGGGGTTGACACCGACAAAATTCATAATATGTTTGGGTCTAGAACAATTCCCGCTGGTTTCCCCGCCAGCCGCGCAACAGCAGCCACCCCTACCTTCGGAGCATTCAATGGCGATTCAGCCCACCCGTGACGACAAGTTTTCCTTCGGCCTCTGGACGGTGGGCTGGGAGGCCCAGGACCAGTTCGGTTCCGCCACCCGCCCGCCGCTGGATACGGTCGAAGCCGTCAACAGGCTCAGCGACCTCGGCGCCTACGGCATCACCTTCCACGACAACGACCTCTTTCCCTTCGGCTGCTCCGCGGCCGACCGCCAGCGCGAAATCGACCGGCTCACAGGTGCGCTGAAGGCCACCGGCATGATCGTCCCGATGGTCACCACCAACCTCTTCAGCCACCCCGTCTTCAAGGACGGCGGCTTCACCAGCAACGACCGCGGCGTCCGGCGCTTCGCCCTGCGCAAGGTCCTGGACAACATTGACCTCGCCGCCGAGCTGGGTGCGGAAACCTTCGTCATGTGGGGCGGCCGCGAAGGCAGCGAATACGACGCCGCGAAGGACATCCGCGGCGCGCTGGAACGCTACCGCGAAGCCGTGAACCTGCTGGGCGACTACGTCACGGACAACGGCTACAACATCCGGTTCGCCATCGAGCCCAAGCCCAACGAACCCCGCGGCGACATCCTCCTGCCCACCCTGGGCCACGCCCTGGCGTTCATCGAAACCCTCGAGCGCCCCGAACTGGTGGGCATCAACCCCGAGACCGGGCACGAGCAGATGGCCGGACTGAACTTCACCCACGGCATCGCCCAGGCGCTCTACCAGGGCAAGCTCTTCCACATCGACCTCAACGGCCAGCGCAGCATCAAGTTCGACCAGGACCTGGTGTTCGGCCACGGCGACCTGCAGAACGCGTTCTCCCTCGTGGACCTGCTCGAAAACGGCGGCCCCGACGGCGGACCGGCCTACGACGGCCCGCGCCACTTCGACTACAAGCCCAGCCGCACCGAGGACATCGACGGCGTATGGGACTCCGCGGCCGCCAACATGCAGACCTACCTGCTGCTCAAGGAACGCGCCAAGGCTTTCCGCGCCGACCCCGAGGTCCGGGCCGCGCTGCAGGCCTCCCGCGTGGCGGAAATCAACGAACCCACCCTCAATCCGGGCGAAGGCTACGAACAGCTCCGCGCCGACCGCGCCTCCTACGAGGACTTCGACGCCGACGCCTACTTCGGCGGCAAGGGCTTCGGCTTCGTGAAGCTGCAGCAGCTCTTCATCGAGCACCTGCTCGGCGCCCGCTAAGACCGTGACGGCTGCTCCCATGACACTTGTTGCCGGCGTCGACTCCTCCACCCAAAGCTGCAAAGTGGTGGTCCTCGACGCCGGCACCGGCACGCTGGTCCGCGAGGGCCGGACCGCCCACCCGGACGGAACGGAAGTCCACCCGGACCACTGGTGGCGGGCCTTGTCAGCGGCGTTCGACGACGCCGGCGGGCTGGCGGACGTCAGCGCGCTCTCGGTGGGGGGCCAGCAGCACGGCATGGTGCTGCTGGACCACGACGGCAACGTAGTGCGCCCGGCGCTGCTGTGGAACGACACCCGATCGGCGTCGGCAGCGGCCGCTCTCACCGACGAAGTGGGGGCGGAGGACTTTGCCCGCAGGACCGGGCTGGTCCCGGTGGCCTCCTTCACCATCACCAAGATCCGCTGGGTCCGGGACCACGAACCGGACCTGGCGGACCGGGTGGCGGCTGTTGCGCTGCCCCACGACTGGCTGACCTGGCGGCTCCGCGGTTACGGCCCGGCAGCAGCCAGCCCGCTGGGCCCGGACCTGGACCAGCTCACCACCGACCGCTCCGATGCCAGCGGCACCGGATACTGGAGCCCTTCGGCCGGCGAATACGATCTGGAGCTGTTCAAACTGGCCTTCGGCCGGGACGCCAGGGAGGCCAGCGGGGGTGCCGGGCACCGGGATCCAGGCACCGTGGTTCTGCCGCGGGTGCTCGGCCCCGGGGACGCCGCCGGGGCGGTTCACCCCGGCTGCTTCGGACCCGCGACCAAGCTGCCCGGCCAGTCCGGATCAAGCCCGGCCGGACCCGGGCACCGCATTCTCCTCGGTGCCGGCGCCGGGGACAACGCGGCCGCCGCCCTCGGTCTGGGGGCCGAACCCGGTGACGTGGTGGTGTCTGTCGGCACCAGCGGCACGGTGTTCTCGGTGGCCTCGCGGGCCGTTGCCGATCCCAGCGGAACGGTGGCGGGCTTCGCGGACGCCAGCGGAGAATACCTGCCCATCGCCGTCACACTCAATGCCGCGCGCGTGCTCGGCTCCGTGGCCGGCATCCTGGGCGTGGACTTCGACGAACTTGCGCGACTTGCCCTGGGCGCCGAACCCGGCGCCGGCGGCGTGGTGCTGGTGCCGTATTTCGAAGGTGAGCGCACGCCCAACCTGCCCCACGCCAAGGCCAGCTTCCACGGGCTCAGCATTGCCTCCAGCACCAGGAGCAACCTGGCCCGGGCCGCCATCGAAGGCATGCTCTGCGGGCTGTCCGGCGGCCTGGAAGCCCTGCGGGCGCAAGGCGGCGCGGCAACACGGCTCCTGCTGATCGGCGGCGCCGTGCAGAACCCCGCGGTGCAGGCCATCGCAGCCCAGGTCTTCGACCTGCCGGTCGTGGTCCCGAACCCGGGGGAGTACGTGGCCCGGGGGGCTGCCGTCCAGGCAGCCTGGGCCTCCAGCGGCAACCGGCCGGCCTGGCCGGTCGCGGTGGACGCCGCACCCGCCCCGGACTTCCACCCGGCCATTATGCAAAACTACCTGCGGGCGAGCAGTCGCGTAGACCCCGGCAACTGAGCCGGAGCTCATGATTGCCTTTGCTTCATCGGGGTAACGAAATGCCGGCTGACCGCTGAGAATACGGTGGTCCTCGTCGGATGAGCCAGCCGCCACAACACCGCCGCCCGGCCCCGCCATCCCTAACAGGTGCCTATCGGTCCTTGATCCCTATCATCACCATTACGGTGCGGGCTGCCCGGCCGATCCCGAATCCGAGGACACCTCGGGCTGCGGGGTCGGTTCAGTTGCAGGGGCAGGCTCCGGGCTCTGGCCGGTTTCGGGGGCGACGTCCGCTGGCGTGCTGTCGCTTGGTGCGCCGGCTCCCGGCACTGCGGTTCCGGCCGAGCCGCTGTCCGCGCCACTGGTGCTACCGTCCGTGGTCAGGCCATCTACTTTGTTGGCGCCTTCCTCGACTTTCGCAGGCACTTGCTCAACTTGCCCAGGTCCTTCCTTCACGTCCTTGGTGGATGCGTCCGTTTTGTCCGGGGCAGTCGGAGTGCCGCCCAGGGCCGTGCCCAGCGTCGTCGTGGGTCCGGTCGCACCGCCCTCGATGCTCGACGCCGACGAGACAAGGCTGGAGATGGGCTTATTGGTTCCGAATTCGACCGCAGTGACACCGACCATCGCGATAACGAATGCGGCAGCGCTGACCGCCCCGACCTTAATCCAGGTCTTCGGTGTGAACTGCCTCTTCAGCCGTTTGGCTCGAGGTCCGTCGTTCTCGGCCGGGGCGCTGGCGGCCAGCACGCCGGCGTCGTCAGCGGGCAGTCCACCCCGGCGTCGCTTTGGGATTTTCGTCATTGCCACGGTGGCGGCCGAACTGAGTGTCCGGGCATACAGGGCGGCGCCCACCGTGGCAACGATGGAGCCGAGTGCGGCGCCAATAAGCGTCCCGGCAACGCCAAGAAAGGACCCCACCAAGGCAGAGGTCACAGCGGCCAACGCCGATCCAATAGTCTGGGTGCCACTTAGCCCGAGGAGCTGTTTCGGCTTGTCTTCAATAGCGGAGTCTGCAGGCATCTTCAAACACATTTCAGTCAGATAAATGTTACGAACAGATAACTTTACCCTGCTGGCGGGTGGCTCCTGGCTGCCTGCGTAAAAATTTGAGACGCTTCACGGTAGATGATCGGCGCCATCCACGCCTCAGACGCCGGCTGGCCCGCACTGTAGTCGCCTTCGCCCAAACGCCAGCGGACGACGGCGGAAGCCCCGCCGCCGTCCGGTAAAGAGTCCGGTAAACGATCAGACCTCCGCCGCAGTCCGTCGGGCCCGGGCGGCCCGCACGAGCCCGCTGGACACGGCCGCTCCCACGAGGGCGAGGGCCGCGAGCACGAGGAACACGATGTGGTAACCGCCGGCTCCCGGATTCGCATCGAGGATTGCCCCGTAGACGATGAAAGCGAACATCCCTGGTGCATAGCCGACCAGGCAAGCGATTCCGAAAGCCGTGCCGCTGGTCTCCTCCGGAATCCCGACCTCGTCCATCGGCGCCCAGAACACACCCCGCATGGTGAAGACGATCAGTGAAAACAGCAGGGTCACGATCATCGCCGGGATCTGGCTGCCCGGATCGGCCGGGAGGAGCAGCAGCACCGCCACCACCGGGATCAGGCACAGGAACGCCAACCGGATGTACCGGCTCGCACCCTTGACTACCTTGTCCGCGAGGACTCCGCCGAGCGGGCCACCGATGATTTTCAGACCGTACTGGTTGATGATGCCGTAGGCGCCGACCAGCGCGACAGGCAGCCCGTACACGTAGGTCAAATACGGGATGAAATAGGTGAGGCCGCAGTACACGACGTACACCATGAACACGGTGAAGCTCACCCACCACAGCTGCGGCTGCTTCGCGGCACGCCAGATTTCGCCGAGGCCGGCCTTCTTCTTCTTCGCCACGGGCTGCTCGCTCGCCGGCTCGCTCGCCGGCTCGCTTGTCTGATTGCTTGGCCGACTGCGAAGCAGCAGGAACAACAGCACGCCGACGACGACGTCAATGATGGCGTAGAAGGCAATGGCCGCACGGAATCCGCCGGTACCCGAACCGAGCAGGACGAAAATTCCCAGCGCGGAGAACGCCACGGCAGTGTCGACGACACCGCGACCGCCCTCGAGGAGGCCGAAGAGCCGCCCCTGTTCCTTCGAGCCGCCAAGCTGACGGATGCTCTTCAGCAACGCAGGCCAGACCAGGCAGTCCGAGCACACGGCGAGCAGCGCGAACAGGAGCAGGAGCGTGCTGAAGCCGGGGAACGTGCTGAGCAACAGGCCCAGCGCTCCGGTGCCGACGAGTCCGAGCGGGATGAGGATCCGCGTGGAGAAGCGATCGGCGAGGTAACCGCCGACAATGAAGAGCGCCGTCGCGACCATCGAGTTGACGCTCAGCAGCGTACCGATCTCAGTGTGGCTGAGGCCCATCGCCTCCTGCATGGGGACGTAGAACGCGTCCTTGAGGTTGGCGAGCTTATAGATCGTGCCGCCCGCCATAACGAGCAGGGCGAAGCGGATCCACTTGCTCCAGTCGACACGGTTCGTGGACTTCCCGGGGGTCTGAGTCAATGTGGTCATCGTGCACCTGCCAGAGAGTTGGTTGTGTCGAGCTGGGCGACGGCGACGTTGCGCAGCGAGGTCAGCAGATCCTTCACATAGGCCACCTGGTGGTCGGCCCAGCCGGGTTCTGCAGCGAGCAGCTCGTCCCGGGTCCATCCGGCCGGGATGCCGGTAGCGCTCAGATCGCGGTACGGGATGAACGGGTCCGCGCCCTCGCCGGCGTGCCGGAAGGCGGGAGCGTAGTAAAGATTTTCCTGTTCGAGGGCCAGGGCGATCACCTGGGGCTCGTCCTCGCCGAGCATCAGGAGCTCGAAGAGCATCCGCGCACCGGGCAAGTCGTCCTCAGGGCTTCCCTGCAGCACACCGCGGTGACCATAGCCGTCCCCCTCGGGGAGAACATGCACCCCTTTTAGGTGAACCTGCAGGATGTGCGGCGCGAGCGCGGAGAGGGCATCCATCGGGCGCTCGCAGGCATTGATCATGTTCCCGAAATCAAACATGGCGTGCAGGCGCGGATGGGAGACCCGGCCCAGCAACTCGGCGATCTCGGTGGAGCGCAGTTCCTCGTGCTGCTCGAAGGAGAAGTGCAGATCGTGCTCGTCTGCGAGCACGGCGAGCCGGCGCAGGTCCTGCTCGATCAATGTCATCACCTGCGAGAGCGTGCCCTCGAAGCGCGAGTAGACGCGGATGTGCCGGACGCCGAGGACCCCCGCGATCCGGACCACCTCGTCCACGTCCGCGCGCAGGGTGGTGCTGATCTCGAGGTGGATGCTCAGGCCCAGGTGGCGCGCGCGGTCGGCGAACTCGCGCAGCCTGTTCTCGCTCATCCGGCCCAGGCTCCGCTCCTCGCCGTCGAGGAGGTGGATGCAGGCGCCGGCCAGGCCGTGCCGATGCGCGAAGTCGAGCACATCATCGGGCCCGTACCCGCCGTAGGTCAGGTTGCCAAGGAGGGCGTAAGCGTGTGCGAACAGAGGGGCGCGGTCGATCCGTTCGATCAGGGTCCGGGCCAGCTCGTCGGTCAGGCGGGGCAGGGACCCGATCTCCTCTTCGTTGAGGCGGGATCTCAGGAGCGCCTGAAATTGGGCATCGGCAGGGGGCATCGTTGGCTCCTCGGGAGGCGTGTCAGGGGTGGTGGCGAATGTCACTCACCATTTGTACGCCGATAATGGAACGCAAAAAAGATCCATTAAGGCCACAGTCTTTAAGTCCATTCAGGAACCTGCGGCGACGCGCTCCCATCGGTCCCACGCGGCGGCCATCCTGCCGACAGCCTGCGGCATGTGCTCCTCCGCGGTGCCGGCGAACCCGATCAGCAGCGCCGGGGGGAGCTGCCGGGTGAGCCGGTACTCGCCGAGGGGGTAGGTGTACACCCGGCCCGCGGCCAGTCCCCTGGCTACCTCGATATCGTCGACCGGTTCACGGAGCCAACCCATGACGTGCAGGCCAGCGTCGACCGGGGCGGCTTCAATCCTGTGGCTCAACTGGTGATCGATTGCTTCGAGCAGGGCGTCCTGACGTGCCGCGTAGAGACGCCGGGTGCGGCGAAGGTGGGCGTGCAGATGCCCTTCCGACAGGAAGTCCGTGAGGGCCATCTGGAGCACCATCGCGGGCGGGCGCCCAATGACCGATGATGCGGATGCGAACGGCTTCACCAGGTCCTCCGGCAGCACGCAGTATCCGAGGCGGATCGACGGCGCGAGCACCTTGCTGAAGGAGCCCACAGTGATCACCTGCCTGCTCAAATCGAGCCCGAACAGGGTGGGGAGGAATTTCCCGCGGTAGCGCAGCTCGCTGTCGCAGTCGTCCTCGACGATCCAGCTCCCGTTTCGTTGCGCCCACGCGATCCACTCCGCCCTTCGCCCCGGGCTCATCGCAATGCCGAGCGGATGCTGCCGCGCGGGGGTCAGGCAGGCCAGGCGTGCCGGAGCCGCGTCGTCGTCCGGGAGGACTGCTCCCTCGTCGTCGACGGGGACGCCCCGGACAGGACAGCCCTGGGACTGGAAGGCGAGCCGTCCGGAGATGTGCCCCGGGTCCTCGACGACGACGGGGTCGCCGGCGTCGAGCAGGAGAACCGCCAGCACGTTGAAGGCCTGCTGCGCACCGGAGGTGACGACCACCTGGTCCGCCGTGCACCCCAGGGCTCTCACGTCGTTGACGTATTCCGCGATCGCTTCCCGCAATGGGCGGTAGCCGTGGGGATCGCTGTAGCCGATCGCAAGCGGATCGGTGCGCCCGGCATGGCGCCCCAACAGGCGCTTCCAGGTCGCCGCGGGGAAAGCCGAGGACGCAACCTGACTGGCAACGAACGATTCGGTCTCGGCCGGCGCCCACGTGTGCGGCGCCTCGCTGAACAGGTCGGTGCCCCGCGAAGAGGTGGCGGCTCCGCGTTCGGACAGCGGCGGCCGGGACATCGGCCGCTGCGGGGCGGCATCGCTCCACAGGGTGTCGACGTACGTGCCGTCACCCGCACGTGAGCGCAGGAAGCCCTCAGCAGTGAGTTGCTCGAACGCAGCCACGACAGTGATCCGCGATACTCCCAGCTCGGTGACGAGTGTGCGGGTCGAGGGCAAGCGGGTTCCGCTCGGCATAGAACCCGTCAGGATCTGGGTGCGCAACTGCGCATACAGCTGCTGGTGCAAAGGCTCAGCCGCTGCGCGGTCGAGCTCAAGTCCGGCCAGCAGTCGGCCACCAGCGCTCTTCATCCCGCGAACCGCGGAGCTGATTTCACCATGGCCCCATTTTACGGGCCCGATTCCAGCTGGCCGTCGGTCCGGACGTTGCGGCAGATGGCGGGATCGTTGGACACCCGGACGGGCGGGTGCCTAAACGAGGGGCCACGGGTAGCGCATGCCGGTGCGGTCAACCGGCAGGACCCGCGCGTGCAGCAGGCGCTGGACGCGGCGCTGCAGGGCGGCGACCTCGTCGTCGTCGAGGAGCTCGGCCACCTCGGGAGGAGCGGCCTCGGCGAGCGGGGCGATGTCCTCGAGCAGCGCATCGGGGATGGGATCACCGGCGAAGTCCCAGATCACGGTGCGGAGTTTGAAACTCGCGGAGAAGCACAGCCCGTGGTCGATGCCCCAGACCCGTCCGTCGTCGCCGCGCAGCACGTGCCCGCTTTTGCGGTCGGTGTTGTTGGCGACGTAGTCGAACAGGGCGATGCGGGCCAGGTCGCGGTGCGTCTCGGGGGCGTCCTCGATCAGGGTGAAGTAGTGCTCGCCGAAGTCGCATTCGATGAACCACTGCAGGGACCCGACGCCCAGCGGGGCCTCGTCGCGGATCACCGTCGGCGGGACGAAACCCCAGCCCAGAGATTCGCTGAGCAGGTAGGCGGCGCGTTCGCGCTTGTAGAGTCCGGGCTCGAAGTCGGACAGCGGTCTTTCGCCGGCCTCCGGCTTGTAGACCGCGTACCCCTCGTCCTCGCCGCAGGAGACCTGGACCAGGAACGTCTCGTTGCTGCTGCGCGGGATGCGTCCGACCAGCTCGACCCGGCCCTCCGTGAGCAGGGTCAGCTCCCGGCCGGACACCGGCTGCCCCAATTCATGACGCCCGCAGCCCGCTGAGCGGTTCCGACGTCGAATTCACCATCAACACGGCCGGGTCCTGCCCCTCCACAAACGAGATGGCCGACACCGAGCCCGGGCTGATAACGATCCGTTGGAAAAGGTCCAGCCGCGTCCCCAAGGCGTAGGCGACGGCGGCCTTGATGGGATCGGCGTGGGAGAAGCAGACCACGACACCCCCGGCGTGGGCCGCGCACAGGGGCTCTAGTGCTCCGATGATCCGCGCCTGCATTTCCGTGAAGCTCTCACCGTTCGGGAAACGGAAGGCGGATGGGCTATGCTGCACGGTCTGCCACTCGGGCAGGGCCGCCAGGTCCGCGATCGCGGCACCGGTCCATTCGCCGAAATCGCACTCCAGCAGCCCCTCGTCGTGCGCCACCGCCAGTCCCGTGCGGGCCGCCGTCGGCTCTGCCGTCTCGCAGGCGCGCTCCAGCGGGGAGGAATAGAGGGCGTCGACGGACAAGCCCGCGAGCCGTTCCGCGACCCGTTCCGCCTGGGCCCGGCCCCGGTCGGACAGATGCAGTCCGGGGGCGCGCCCTGGGAGCACCATGCCCGTGGTCGGCGTTTCCCCGTGGCGCACCAGAAGCAGGAGCGTGCCCTGCCGCTCGGGTGAGGTCGCGGGGGCCGGAGGTGCCGGCGCGGTTGATGCAGTCATCAAGAATCAGCCTAACGCTCACCGCCTGCCCCGTCCCTCGCAAGCTCGGACCGGGGACCCGGGCGGCTCTCTTGCACCCCGGCCCAATGCGCAGGAATCTGCAAGAACCCTCGATTCCCCGCACGGTAGAGGTCTACGGTGGAGGAGTGAGTGATCGCCCCGATATCTTCACTGTTGGTGAACTGCGTGCCTCCGGCCACGTCCACAAGGACCTGCGCCGCGAAATCCGCGACAACCTGCTCGCCGCCCTTGCCGCCGGCCGGGATCCCTGGCCCGGGATGTTCGGGTTCAGCCGGACCGTCCTGCCCCAGCTCGAGCGGGCCCTGCTCGCCGGGCACGACGTCGTCCTGCTGGGCGAACGGGGCCAGGGCAAGACGCGGCTCCTGCGCACCCTGGCCGGGCTGCTGGACGAGTGGTCGCCGGTGATCGAGGACTCGGAACTGAACGAACACCCGTACGAACCCATCACGGAGCATTCCCGCGCCCTGGCCCTCACCGAGGGGGACCGGCTGCGGGTGGCGTGGCGGCACCGCTCGGAACGGTACGTCGAAAAGCTCGCGACGCCGGACACGTCCGTCGCGGACCTGATCGGCGACGTCGACCCGATGCGGGTGGCCGAGGGACGCCGGCTCGGGGACCCGGAAACCATCCACTACGGCCTGGTCCCGCGCTCCAACCGCGGCATCATTGCCATCAACGAGCTGCCCGACCTGGCCGAGCGGATCCAGGTCTCGATGCTCAACGTGATGGAGGAACGCGATATCCAGATCCGCGGCTACGTGCTGCGGCTGCCGCTGGACGTCCTGGTGGTCGCGTCCGCCAACCCGGAGGACTACACCAACCGCGGCCGGATCATCACGCCC
This sequence comes from Arthrobacter sp. P4_F11, assembly GCF_056401395.1. Classification (NCBI taxonomy): domain Bacteria; kingdom Bacillati; phylum Actinomycetota; class Actinomycetes; order Micrococcales; family Micrococcaceae; genus Arthrobacter; species Arthrobacter sp. P4_F11. The sequence goes on along the minus strand of NZ_JBFUJK010000013.1, from coordinate 44,285 downwards.
CTGCGGGACCGCTTCGGCGCCGAGATCCGCACCCACTACCCGATCGAGCTCGACGACGAGGTCGCCGTCATCCGGCAGGAGGGTCAGCTGGTGGCCGGCGTCCCGCCCGTCATCCTGGAGATCCTGGCCCGCTACACCCGGGCGCTGCGGCAGTCGCCGGCGGTCAACCAGACCTCCGGGGTTTCCGCGCGGTTCGCCATCGCCGGCGCCGAAACCGTTGCCGCGGCGGCCCTGCGCCGGGCCAGCGTGCGCGGCGAGGACGAGGCTGTCGCCCGGATCATCGACCTGGACGCCGCCGTGGACGTCCTCGCCGGGAAGATCGAGTTCGAATCCGGTGAGGAAGGCCGTGAACAGGACGTCCTGGACCACCTCCTGCGCATGGCCACCGCGGAAGCCGTGCGGGCGCACTTCCACGGCCTGGACATGGGCCCGCTCGTGGCCGCGCTCGACGGCCACGCCACGGTCACCACCGGGGAACTGGTCACCGCGCGGGAGTTCCTTCACAATCTTCCGTCCCTCAACGGATCCAGCCTCTACGACGACATCAGTGAGCGCCTGGGCGCGGAAAACGACGGGCAGCGCGCCGCCGCCGTCGAACTTGCACTGGAAGGGCTCTACCTTGCCCGGCGGATCTCCAAGGAGTCCGACGACGAGGAGACGATCTACGGGTAGGCAGCTTTACGGCTAAGGAGGCCTCATGACCGCTCACAACCGGTCCAGGTATGGCCGGTACACGGGAGGACCGGATCCGCTCGCCCCGCCGGTGGACCTGGCGGAGGCGCTGGACGCCGTCGCCGAGGACGTCATGGCCGGATACTCGCCCCGGCACGCCCTCCGGGAGTTCCTGCGCCGCGGCGGCCGGAACCGGGAAGGCCTCGACGACCTCGCCGGCCGCGTTCAGCAGCGGCGCAGTGAACTGCTGGCCCGGCACAACCTGGACGGCACCCTCAGCGAAGTCCAGAAGCTGCTGGAGACTGCGGTGCTGGAGGAGCGCAAACAACTAGCCCGCGACGCGATGATGGACAACACCGACCGCGCCTTCCGGGAGATGCAGCTGCAGAACCTGCCGCGCTCCACGGCGGCGGCGGTCAACGAGCTCGCCTCCTATGACTGGCAGTCCAGCACCGCGCGGGAGGCCTACGAGCGGATCAAGGATCTGCTGGGCCGCGAACTCCTGGACCAGCGGTTCGCTGGCATGAAGGAGGCGCTCGAGGGCGCCACCGAGGAGGATCGCGCGGCCGTGGCCGAGATGCTGCAGGACCTCAACGGGCTCCTCGGCAAACACCGCCGCGGCGAGGACACCGACGCGGACTTCCAGGAATTCATGGCCAAGCACGGCCAGTTCTTCCCGGAGAACCCGCAGTCGGTCGAGGAGCTGGTGGACGCGCTCGCCCAGCGCGCGGCCGCCGCCCAGCGGCTCCTGCAATCCATGTCCGCCGAGCAGCGCGAGGAGCTGATGCGGCTCTCCGCGCAGGCGTTCGGCTCGCCCGAGCTTATGGCACAGCTGGGCCAACTCGATTCCAACCTGCAGGCTTTGCGCCCCGGCGAGGACTGGTCCGGCTCAGAACGCTTCGAGGGCGAGGAAGGACTCGGGCTCGGCGACGGCACCGGCGTGCTCCAGGACATCGCCGAACTGGACGAGCTGGCCGAACAGCTCTCCCAGGCCTACAGCGGGTCACGCCTCGATGACCTGGACCTGGACGCCCTCGCCCGCCAGCTCGGACAGAATGCCGCCGTGTCGGCCCGCACCCTCGCGGAGATCGAGCGGGCCATGCAGGACGGCGGCTTCCTCCAGCGCAGCGCCGACGGTGATCTCCGGCTGTCCCCGCAGGCCATGCGGCGGCTCGGCAGGTCGCTGTTGCGGGACACCGCCAAGCAGCTCTCCGGCCGGCAGGGCCGCCGGGACACGCGGGTTGCCGGGGCGGCCGGGGAGCAGACCGGCTCCAGCCGCCAATGGGAGTTCGGCGACGCCGAGCCGTGGGACGTCACCCGCACCATCACCAACGCGATCCGCCGCACGATCGCCGACGGCGGTGACCCGGGCCGCGGACTGCGCCTCGCCGTGGGTGATATCGAAGTCACGGAGACGGAGGCGCGCACGCAGGCCGCCGTCGTCCTGCTCGCGGATGTGTCCTTCTCGATGGCCGCCGAGGGACGCTGGGTGCCCATGAAACGCACCGCCCTCGCCCTGCACCACCTCGTCTCAACCCGGTTCCGCGGCGACCGGCTGCAGCTGATCACGTTCGGCCGCTACGCGCAGACCATGGACATTGGTGAGCTCACGGCCCTGCCGGCCCTGCGGGAACAGGGAACCAACCTGCATCACGGCCTGCTGCTGGCCGGCCGGTTCTTCCGCCAGCACCCCTCGATGCAGCCCGTCCTGCTCGTGGTGACCGACGGCGAACCCACCGCGCACCTGCTGGCCGACGGCGAGTCCTGGTTCTGCTGGCCGCCGGACCCGGAGACCATCCGCCTGACGGTCGCCGAACTGGACCGCCTGGCCCGCGCCGGCACGCAGGCCACGTTCTTCCGGCTCGGCGACGACCCTTCCCTGGAACGCTTCGTCCAGCGGATGGCCCGCCGCATCGACGGCCGCGTGGTGGCGCCCGAGGCCGGGGACCTGGGCGCGGCCGTGGTGGGGGAGTACCTCCGCGCCCACTTCCGCGGCCGCCCCTACGACGACGCCGACTGGGCGCAATAGACACTGCTCAATAGACGACCGCACCGGGAGTGATGCACGTGACCACGATGCCTGCCGAGGGAGTCGGTTTCCGCTCCAAACGCGGACCTGTCCTCATTGCCCTGATGCTCTCCACCGGCCTGGTGGCGATCGACGCGACCGTGGTGGCGACAGCCGTGCCCGCGATCGTGCACGACATTGGCGGGTTCACGTCGTTCCCCTGGCTGTTCTCCGCCTATCTGCTGGCGCAGGCCGTGTCCGTCCCGGTCTACGCGAAGCTCTCCGACACCATCGGCCGCAAGCCGATCATGCTGATCGGAATCGGCCTGTTCCTGCTCGGCTCGATCCTGTGCGGAGCCGCCTGGAGCATGCCGGCCCTCATCGCCTTCCGCGTCGTGCAGGGCCTGGGCGCCGGCGCGGTCCAGCCGATGGCCATCACCATCGCCGGGGATATCTACACCCTCGCCGAGCGGGCAAAAGTGCAGGGCTACCTGGCGAGCGTGTGGGCTGTCTCCTCAGTGGTGGGCCCGACGCTTGGGGGAGTGTTTGCCTCGCTCGGGATCTGGCGCGGCATTTTCCTCGTGAACATCCCCCTCTGCCTTGTGGCCGGATGGATGCTGGTCCGGTCGTTCCACGAGAACATCGAGCCCGTGAAGCACCGGGTCGACTATCTGGGCTCGGGGCTGCTCACGGTCTCGCTCACGCTGCTCATTCTCGGGGCCCTCGAGGGTGGCCAGGCCTGGGCCTGGGACTCCGGCATCAGCGACGCAGTGTTCGCCGGCGGTGCCTTCCTGTTCGTCGCGTTTATCCTTGTCGAACGGCGGGCGGCGGAGCCGGTCCTGCCTTCGTGGGTGGTGTCCCGGCGGCTGCTGGCGACGACGGCGATGGTCGCTTTCGGCGTGGGAGCGGTCATGCTGGGCATCACATCGTACGTTCCGACGTTCCTCGTAGGAGCCCTCTCGACCTCCCCGATCGTGGCCGGGCTCGCCCTGGCGGCGCTGACCATCGGCTGGCCCATCAGTGCGTCCCAGTCAGGCCGCCTGTACCTGCGCATCGGGTTCCGGAACACTGCCCTGATCGGCATCACGGTCACCGTCATCGGCACGGGAGTCCTGGCCGTCACCGCCTCCGTCCCCAACGTTGCGCTCGTCGCCTTCAGCTGCTTCATCGTCGGGCTCGGACTCGGGCTGGTCGCGACCCCGACCCTGATCGCCGCCCAGACGAGCGTCGAATGGAACGAGCGCGGCGTGGTCACCGGCACCAACCTTTTCGCCCGGTCGATCGGCAGCTCCATCGGCGTCGCCGTCTTCGGCGCGATAGCGAACGCTGTCTACGCCGGTACCCCGCACGGCGATACGGATCCCCACACGATCGTGGCGGCGTCATCCGCCGTGTTCCTGGCCGTCATGATCGCCGCCGTGCTCACCGTCGTCGCCGTCATCGGCATGCCCGCGACGAAACCCGTCAAGCAGGTCCAGGCCGCCGCGCGAGGGTCATCCAGCAGCGGATGAGCTCTTGCCGCTCCCGGCAGAGCCCGTCAGGGCGCCGGTCAGGCCAGGCGAGCCACGCTGCGCCGAGTCGGCCGGCGCGTGGCTCCGTCGGAAAAAAGTTGCGGAGTGGCCTGTTGGATGCGTTGAACATCCTCAAAGACGCCTCGCAGGTGCAGGCGCAATGAGCTGTCGGCGTCCGCCAGGTTGTTGGCTTCCAGGGCGTCCACTACCGCGGCGTGTTGCTGGATCAGCGCCGCAATGGGCCTCGTCTCCAACAGGCTCAGGCGTCGTGCGCGATCGAGATGCGCCTTGGCGGAGTTGACCGCGGCCCAGGCGGATTCGTGCCCTGCAAGCCGGAGAAGCTCTCGATGGAACTCCTCGTCCAGGCGGAAGAACTCCTCCACGTCACCAGCGGCCTCAGCCTCCGTTTGGCCTTGAAGGATCGCACGAAGTCCCGCGATGCCCGCTACATCGACCGAGAGGTCGCGCAGGGAAGCGCACTCGATGGCCTCGCGGACAAACTGCGCTTCTGAGACCCGCCCGAGGTCCACGAGCGAGACGAAGGAACCGATCTGCGGGTAGACCTGGACCAGCCCCTCTTCCCTGAGCAGGATCAGGCTTTCCCGCACCGGCGTGCGGCTGACCCCCAGTTCCTGCGCGAGCTCGTTCTCCGAGAGCGGCTCACCCGGCGGCAGCTGCAGGGAGATGATGCGCCGCCGCAGCGTCTCCAGGGTCTGGTCACGCACGGACAGCCGCGGCGACTGTCCCCTGCTGTGTTTTTCGGATGCCATGCCCTCAGTCTATTCCCTTGACACACTAGAATGGTAGTGCTTGTATGGTAGTAGTTAGCGAGGTGCCGCCGGTCACATTGAGAGAACGCCGGCCTTCTTCCGTTCGACTCTCCCCTTCGTTTTTCATCGCCTGCAAAGGAGCATCAGATGACCGAGAGCATTGCGCCGCCCACCACCTTGCCGGAGACCAAACCCACCAAGGAACTGGCTAAAGTTGCTGTTTCCGGGTGGCTGGGAACTGCCATGGAATTCATGGACTTCCAGCTCTACTCCCTGGCAGCAGCCATCGTCTTCAACAAGATCTTCTTCCCCGATGTCAGCCCGGTCGTGGGCCTCATAGCCGCCATGGCCACCTACGGCGTGGGCTACGTTGCCCGTCTTGCCGGTGCCGTCTACTTCGGCCGCATGGGCGACAGGATCGGCCGCAAGAAGGTCCTCTTCATCACCATCGCCCTCATGGGCGCCTCAACAACCCTCATCGGATTCTTGCCCACGTACGCGATGATCGGCATTTGGGCTCCCATTCTGCTGGTTGTGCTGCGGTTGGCACAGGGCTTCGGGGCTGGCGCCGAGATCGCCGGTGCCACCGTGATGCTGGCCGAGTTCGCTCCGGCCCGCCGGCGAGGCCTCATCTCCTCCCTCGTATGCCTCGGCACGAACTCCGGCACGCTCGCCGCTTCCGCGCTCTGGGCAGTCCTGGTGAGCACACTTTCCGAGGAGCAGTTGCTGAGCTGGGGCTGGCGCATTCCGTTCCTGTTCAGCTTCGTGCTGATGCTCTTCGCCGTCTGGATCCGCCGCTCCCTCAAGGAAAGCCCGGTCTTCGAACAGCGGGCTGACGTGGTGGACGGCGTGGCACTGTCCAAGAGTCAAATCGTCGCGGCAGATGAGCTCGCAAACACCAGCACCATCGAAGCTGCCCTGCACCAGCGCAAGGGCAAGGCCTTCCTGATCGCCCTGGGACTGCGGTTCGGCCAGGCCGGCAACTCAGGGCTGATCCAAACCTTCCTGATCGGCTACCTCGCCACGGTCCTGCTGGTGGACAAGAGCGTGGGCACCACCGCCATCGTGTACGGCTCCCTGCTCGGATTTCTCACCATCCCCGTCATGGGCGTGCTGGGGGACCGGTTCGGCCGCAAGCCCCTGTACCTGGTGCTGAGCTCCCTCACCGCACTGTTCGCCATCCCGATGATGCTCATGGTCACCAGCGGCAATTCCGCGCTCATCACTATCGCCTTGGTCATCGGGCTGAACCTCGGCGTCCTGAGCCTCTTCGCCATGGAGAGCGTCACCATGGCCGAGTTCTTCGGAGCACGCACCCGCTTCACCCAGCTCGCGCTGGCCAAGGAAATCGGTGGCATCCTGGCTACCGCCATCGGCCCGCTGCTGGCCGCCACCCTCACCGCCATCACCGGACAGTGGTGGCCGCTCGCCGCGATGCTCATTGGCTACTCCCTGATCACCCTGATCTCGGCAGCCGTGGGACCCGAGGTCCGCGGCCGGGACCTGGTCCGTCTGGAAGATGCCGTATGAAAGCCGTCGTCGTCCACGGAGCAAACGACCTCCGCATTGATGACCGTCCCGAACCCGTCGCCGGAGCCGGCGAGGTAGTCATCGACGTCGAATGGGGCGGGATCTGCGGCTCGGACCTCTCCTACTGGCGCCACGGCGCCTCCGGGACCGCGGTCCTGAAGTCGCCGCTCGTCCTCGGCCATGAAGTGGCCGGCCGAATCGCCCAGCTGGGCGCCGGTGTCCACGACCTCGAGGTCGGCCAACCCGTCACCGTGCACCCCGCGGAACTTGTGGGAGACGGAACCATGCCGGAGCGCCTGGCGGGGCGCACCAACCTCTACCCGCACATCAGGTACTTCGGTTCGGCGGCCTTTGACCCGCACACCGACGGCGGCTTCAGCGAGCGGAAGCTCGCCAAGGCTTCGCAGATCCGCCCGCTGCCCGACGGCGTGGACACCCTGTGCGGCGCGCTCGCCGAACCGCTCGCCGTCGCCATGCACGCCGTCAGCAGGGCAGGAACCCTCACCGGCAGAGACGTCCTGGTCAATGGGGCCGGGCCGATCGGCTCGCTGGTGGTTGCCGCGGCCAAGTACACCGGCGCGAGGACAGTCATTGCCGTGGACATCAACGACGCATCACTGCGGATCGCCAAGGCCATGGGAGCAGACGACGTCCTGAACGTCTCCGGCGGCGTCAGCCTTCCCGAAGACATGGAACTGGTCTTCGAAGCCACCGGAATCCCGGCAGTACTCGGAGGCGTGCTCCGGGCCACCGCCCGCGGTGGAACCCTGGTCCAGGTCGGCAACCTTCCCGGTGCCCCGGCGCCGGCCGCCCTCGGCGACCTGGTAACCCGCGAGATCACCTGGATCGGTTCCTACCGGTTCGTGGACGAGATCGGCGACGCCCTCCGCGCCATGGCCGACGGGCTGGACGTCTCCCCGGTCATCACCCACAAGTTCGGCATCGACCAGGCGGAGGAAGCCATGCGCGTCTCGGCGGACCCCGCCTCCGGCAGCAGCAAGGTCATGCTCCGCCTCGGCTGAGGCACGCCAATCCACCAAGCCCCGCACCATCTCAGGGCATTCGACATCCGAAGGACCAGCCAGTGAAGATCACCGACGCACGAGTAGTGGTTTCGTCGCCAGGACGGAATTACGTCACGCTCGTTATTGAAACCGAAGACGGCGTTACCGGCGTTGGCGACGCCACGCTGAACGGCCGCGAACTGGCCGTGGCGTCCTATCTGTCGGAGCACCTGTGCCCGCTGTTGATCGGCCGCGACGCCCGCCGCATCGAGGACGCCTGGCAGTACTTCTACAAGGGCGCCTACTGGCGCCGCGGGCCAGTGACCATGACCGCGATCGCCGCGATCGACATCGCGCTCTGGGACATCAAGGGAAAGGTGGCCGGCATGCCGGTCTACGAACTCCTGGGCGGGGCAGCCCGCGAGGGCGTCATGGTCTACGGGCACGCCAGCGGCTCCACGCTGGAGGACCTCAGCGCCGACTTCCAGCACCACCTGGACCTCGGTTACAAGGCCATCCGGGCGCAGGCTGCCGTGCCGGGACTGGAAAAGACCTACGGGATCGCGCCCGTGGACGGCAAGACCTACGAGCCGGCCAGCGGCAACGTCCCGCAGGAGGACATGTGGGAGACCACCTCCTACCTGGACTTCGCGCCCAAGATGATGGCGCACGTGCGCGAGCAGTTCGGCTACGGCGTGCACGTCCTGCACGACGTACACCACCGGCTGACGCCGATCGAGGCCGGCCGCCTGGGCGCCTCGTTGGAGCAATACCGGCCGTTCTGGATCGAGGATCCGACGCCGGCCGAGGACCAGTCGGCGTTCCGCCTGATCCGCCAGCACACCACCACGCCCATCGCCGTGGGCGAGGTGTTCAACTCGATCTGGGACTGCCAGCAGCTGATCACCGAACGCCTGATCGACTACATCCGCACGTCCGTATCGCACGCGGGCGGCATCACGCACCTGCGCCGCATCTTCTCGCTCGCAGACCTGTACGGGGTCCGGTCCGGCTCGCACGGCGCCGGAGATCTCTCCCCGGTTTCCTTCGCCGCGGCCCTGCATGTGGACATGAGCATTCCGAACTTCGGCGTCCAGGAGTACATGGGCCACCGGGATCCGGCCGGTGAGGTCTTCAAGACGTCCTACACTTTCACTGACGGCTACATGCACCCCGGGGACGCCCCCGGCATCGGCGTCGAGTTCAATGAGGAAGCGGCCACGGCCTTCCCGTTCGAACCGAAGTACCTGCCCATCAACCGCCGGCTCGACGGGTCGGTGCACGACTGGTGAGCGCCTCAACATACGAATCGAACGACTCCACGCAGGAGAACCGGCCCTTCGACGTGGTGGTGATGGGGGAGATCCTCGTGGAGGTGGCAACCGACGTCGCATTCGGCCACGGCGTTCCCGCCCGGTTAGGCATCTCCGGCGATGCGCTGAACGTCGCCGCTGCCGCCGCCGCGGCCGGAGCCCGCACCGGGCTGCTGGCAGTGCTGACCGACGACGACCTCGGCCAGGCGATCGCCGCCAGGATCCGCGAACTCGGCATTTCGGACGAGCTGCTGAAGTTCAGGACCGGCCAGCAGGGCGTTTACCTGGTGCACTCCGACCCGGTAGGCCAGCGCGAGTTCTCCTACGCCCGCAAGGGCAGCGTCGGCTCCACATTGTCCCCGGAGGACGTTAATCCGGCCGTTTTCTCCACGGCGAAGGCGGTGATCGCCGGCGGGATCGCCTGCGCGATCTCGGCCACGTCGCGGGCCGCCGTCCTCAAGGCATCGGCACTGTCCCGCCGCTTCGTTTTTGACCCCAACTACCGGCCCAGGCTCACCTCGGTGGAGAAAGCGGCTGCCCTGCTCGGAGAGCTGGCCCCGCGGACCTTCCTGATCACTCCCTCCTTTCCGGGCGAAACTTCCGCGCTGTTGGACTGCACCACGCCAAAGGAGGCGGCGGCGAAGCTCCGCAGCCTGGGCGCCGCGAACGTGGCCGTGACCTGCGGCGCGGAGGGAATCCAGCTGGACGGCAAACTGCTGACCGTTGACCACGAGTGCTCGTGGGTTGATGCGATACCGGCCCCGTCGGTCGTGGACCAGACGGGTGCCGGCGATGCCTTCGTTGGCACGCTGACCGCCCGGATGGTGCTGGGCGACAGCCTCGCAGCGGCCGCCCGATACGGGGCTGCGGCCGCATCGCTTGTAGTTGGCGGCAAGGGCGGGACCGGCCTGATCCCCACCTTTGAGCAGACAAGCGCACATGCCCGGCAGGCCACCAAAGGAGAGCTGTCATCACACGCCTAAGCTCCGCTTCGCTGGCCGCCGGTGGAAGCCAGCAGGCCCGCTTGCAGCGGGACAAACTGCAGCCCGGGATCGTCCATCTCGGCCTGGGCGCCTTCGCCCGCGCCCACACGGCCGTGTTCACCGAAAACGCGATGCTGGCCTCCGGCGATTTCGGGTGGGGGATCACCGGAGTCACCCAGCGCTCCGACACCGTCGCACGCCAACTGACGCCGCAGGACGGGCTCTTCACCGTGACCGAGCGGGGGGACGGTGCCGCGCCGCTGCTCGTGGTGTCCAGCATCGTGGAGGCCATCTCCGGGCGGGACAACCCCGGAACCGTGGTGGACCGGATAGCCGACCCTGCGACGTCGGTTGTCACCCTCACCATCACCGAAAAGGGCTACCGGATCGATCCCCACACGGGAACCCTCAACACCGGAGACGACCAGGTCAGGGCCGACCTCGCGGGACGGCCTCCGCAGACAGCCATCGGACAGATTGCCCGCGGGCTCCAGCAGCGCGCCCGCACCGATGCCGGACCCCTCACCGTGGTCTCGTGCGACAACCTGCCCGGCAACGGGAAGCTCACCCGGACCCTCGTGCATGCCTTCGCCGCCGCGCTCCCGGCCGCCGAGGCGGAGCCGCTGCTGTCCTGGCTGGGAGAGAATGTCACGTTCCCCAATACCATGGTGGACCGGATGGTGCCGGCCACCACGGCCGGTGACCTGGATGCCGTCGAACGCGAACTGGGGCTCCGGGACGAGGCCGCGGTGGTGGCCGAACCCTTCCTGCAGTGGGTGATCGAGGACAACTTCGCTTCGCGCCGCCCGCGCTGGGAGGACGCCGGCGCGCTTTTCAGCTCCGACGTGGCCGCCTGGGAAGACGCCAAGCTGCGCCTGCTGAACGCCAGCCATTCCATGCTGGCCTACCTGGGGCTGGCAACAGGAAAGGCCACGATCAGCGACGCCGTGGGGGAGGAGGCCTTCCGCACCGCCTGCAGCCGCATGATGGCCGAGGATGCCCTGCCCACGATCACGCTGCCAGCCGGACTGGACGGGGCAGCGTACTGCGCGCAAGTGCTCACCCGGTTCGCGAATCCCGCGCTCGGCCACACCACGGCCAAGGTGGGCAGCGATGGGTCCCAAAAGATCGGGCTGAGGCTCCTAACCACGGTCCGCGGCAGCCTGAACGCCGGGCGCGAGCCGCGCTGGGCCGCCCTGGCCGTGGCGGCCTGGATGCACCACGTGGCCTCCACACCGACCGCGGAACTCAACGACCCGCTCGCGCCCGAGCTCCACGCAGCACTGCCGGCTACGCGCACAGCGGCCACCGTGGTCACCGCGCTGCTTGGCTGCCGCAGCGTCTTCGACGGCGGACTCGCGACACACCAGGGGTTTGCCGACCTCCTCATCCACTGGTACCGCATTATCGACACCCACGGGCTGGACGGCCTGGGAAATGAGATCAACCATGGCTGATGCCGCCAGCATCCTGCACGTTTCACCCGTCATCCCGGTAGTGACCATCGATGACCCACGACACGCCGTTCCCATAGCCCGGGCGCTGGCGGACGGCGGTGTCAGCATCATCGAACTCACCCTCCGGACAGAGAGCGCCCTCATGTCGCTCAAACGTATTGCAGACGAGGTGCCTGACATTTTGGTTGGTGCCGGTACCGTCCTGACCCCGGCGCAGGCTGACGCCGCCATCCACGCCGGAGCCCAGTTCCTGGTCAGCCCGGGCATCACCAAAACCCTGCTGGACCACCTCTTGACCACCGGCGTGCCGTTCTTGCCCGGCGTTGCCACAATAGGTGAAGTGATGGGCGTCCTCGAGCGCGGCTTGACGGCCATGAAGTTCTTCCCTGCAGGACCCGCCGGTGGCCCCGACTACCTCGCCGCCGTCGGGGCGCCCATCCCGCAGGTGCAGTTCTGCCCAACAGGCGGCATCAGCCTCGACTCAGCACCCGGATACCTCGCCTTGCCGAACGTCTCCTGCGTCGGCGGCAGCTGGCTCACTCCAAAGACAGCCGTGGACAACAACGACTGGGAGCAGATCACCAAGCTGGCACGCGAAGCGTCCAGACTCAGCCTGGACTAGGCGGACCAGCCGAGCTGGGGGCCGCGGATGCGCCTGACGAAAATCAGGCGAGCCCACCAATCCACCCTTCTGAGCCGTGGCTTGATGTACCAGCCAAACTCCGACGACCGGACCCCGGGTCCGGACCGGCGGAGCCCGGCGTTCATCGCCGGATGCCGAGGGTGGCGATGAGATCTTCGTGCAATTCGAACCAGATGCGGTGGAAGGAGTCGCGGTCTGTGGCGGTGAGCCACGCCAGCTCCGTGGCTGCGTTTTCCATTGCCAGATCGAGGCGTTCCGCGTATCCGCTGAACCTCGGCAACACAGCGGTCAGGCGGACTTCCAGATCGCTGAAGGACGCCAACGCCTGGGTGAAGGTTTGCTGTGTTGGCTCGTCGATCCCATCGTTGGACTGACTTCCCTCGGCGAGCCAGCGGAGTTGGAGTTTGCTGCAGGCGGCCACGACTCCAGCGTTCAGGGGTGCAAACTTCGCGTGCACGGCGGTGACTGCTGCCTGGCCGCCCGCGCTGTCCAGCTCCTCGGCCAGGAGCCGTTCGTTTTCAGTTCTGCCGGCCACGGTCAGGGACCAGCCCCGGTTTCCCCCGAATGAGGAGCGCGACGCCCACCCGTTCGCGCCAGCGTCAATGAGGAGCCGTTCGACGTCGTGCGGATCCTGGCCAAACCGGGCGGCAACTGATTCAGTGTCAGCGAAGCCGAGCAGCCTCAGGGCGTGGAGGGTGAGCAGCATGGATGGCTGCTGCGGGCTCATGGACCCGCTCCGGGACCTGCCGGTTTCGCGCGGACGGTTCCGTGAGTTCCGTCGACCACGAGCGTCGTTCCGTCCGTGATGCGGGTCAGGGCGCCGGCCACCCCCAGAACAGCGGGGATGCCCTGTTCGCGGGCCACAATGGCGGCGTGCGAGAGCATCCCGCCCGTTTCCGTGATGACGGCGGCGGCGATCCCGAACAGGGGCGTCCAGGCGGGGTCAGTGGTGCGGCAGACCAGGACGTCGCCGGGGGCCAGCGCGGGGAATTCGTCGACGCTGTGAACGGTCCGGGCGGTCCCGCAGGCGGTGCCCGGGCTGGCGCCGATGCCGGTGAGAACCGCGCCGGCGCGATCCCTGCCTTCTGCTCCGGCACTGGCCTCAGGGGTGAATTCCACGTCAGCCCACCAGGCCCGTCTCGGGCCTGCCGGACAGCCGATCCAGTCGCTGCTGCGCGGCCTGCGCCGAGCGGAGGCCCAGGCTCTGGGCAATCTGGGGCCAGGTCAGCCCCTCCGCCCGCGCCAGGAACAGGAGTGCCGTTTCCAGGCCATCGGTCTCTGCCCGCGCGGCTGACACAAGGGTGAGGGCGGCCCGCACGTCCAGACCATCCACCGGCTCTCCGCGGTCTGTCCCGTTGGACCGCCACAGGACGTGCTGGATGAGGTCACTCGCTGAAGGGGGCTGCCGCTCACCCAGCCAGGGCCGGGGCGGGAGTTCGGCGGCGCCCCGGTCCAGCAACATCCGCGTGGCCTCGCTTTGGCGCTGAGCCTGCGCAGCGTCGCCGCCCGGACGGGTCCCGTCGGTCTCGTTCATTCCAGACCCTCTTTCCCGTTGGTTCGGCGCCCCTCGACTCCACCAGCTTCTGGCATCAACATCCTGTTGTCAACGAACTGTTGATGTTTCGGGGGAAGGACGAGTCGTTGAGAGGGCGCGGACAGGAACGCCACCCGGCCAACTGTCGGGTGGCGTTCCAAGGGGCTGTTTTGCCGGCTGTCCACGACCGGGCTGTTGCAGGAGGTTACTTTCCGGTGTTGCTGTTGCTGTTGCCGTGTTCGGTGGAGGCGACGGCGCCGGTCTGTTCGTTGAGCAGGACCTTGTCGTTGCGCTGTTTGTCGAAGGTGAACATGGCGTTCACCGACCCGGCGGTGGCGTCGGCGGAGGCGTCGCCGATCCGGCCGGTGCGCCAGTTGTCCTCGATGAAGCGCAGGATCGAGGCCTGGTCGGTCTGGGTGTGGTCCACGTAGTTCTTCTTCGCGTAGGGGGAAATGACCACCAGCGGCTGGCGCGGGCCGGGGCCGCAGCGGTCAGCGTAGCCGCCGGCCATCGGGACGCCGCTGGCTGCGGCGTGCTGGCACCAGGCGTCGTCGTCGGCGGTGTTGGAGGAGTTCTTTGCCGTGGCGGCGACGTGGTCGTACCAGCCGTCCGAGTCGTCGTAGGCGAGCACCACGGCAGTGTTGTCCCAGTTCCGGGATTTCTGGATCTGGTTCACGGTGCTGGTGATGAAGTTCTGCTCGTCGATCGGGTCAGAGTAGGCGGCGTGGCCGTCCTGGAACATTCCCGCTTTCAGGAAGGACACGGCGGGCATGTTGTCGGTGTTGACCACCCTGTTGAACGCGGTGAGGTCGTACTGGTGGTTCGCCTGTCCGTTGTGGCCGATTTCCGCGTCGGACGCCGGCGCCAGGTGGTGCGGGTTGGCGGTGGAGGCGTAGTACTGGAACGGCTCGTGGTGAGGGGAGTAGTCAACCACGCTGGCGTCGGCGGCGTTCGTGTGGCTGGACAGGCACGACGCCGGGGAGTCCGCGGTCGCGGCGGTGGTCGGCGTGAAACCGCCCTGGAACCAGCCCCAGGACGTGCCCTTGGCGTTGAGCAGGTCGCCGATGTTCCTGCCGCTCATGCCGGCCAGGTTGCCGGTTTTGGCGTGGTTGCTGTTCGAGCAGTCGTCGTGGACCGGGTCCGGGTCGTTGATGACGGTGCCGACGCCGTTCGCATCCGGCAGGCTGACAGCACTGCTGCCGGCCGCCGGGGTGGCCACAGGTTGCCCTGCGGCGGTGTACTCGGTGGCCCCGTGGGTCTGGCCGGATACCAGATTCAGCGCCCCGGGTGTGGAGGGTCCGAAGACAGTGCTGAAGTGGTTGTCGCTCATGGAGTAGTTCTGGGCGTAGTTCCAGATACCGGTGACGGTGTTTCCGTCGTAGTAGTCCATGGTGAGCCCGGGGCGGCCGTACTGGTTGGTGCCGCAGGCGTCGCGGCTGGTGAACTCGACGAACTTGTCCATCGCGCCGCCGTTGTATGCCTTCTGCTCGGCGGTGTATCCGTGGTCCTGGTCGCAGGTGACGGCCTGCGCCGGTGAGAGCCGGGCAGGCTGCGCCGAATTGGGGTTGCTCGGTGCCAGGAGACCGGCAGTCGCCAGAGTGTTGATGTCTTTGGGGGTGTTTTTGGCCGCGGTGAAGTAGGCCGTCGCGGTGCCGGTGCCCTGCTGGGTTTCACCTGGGAGATTGGCAGCCTTGGGGTAGGTGGCGAAGTAGTGGTCGAAGGAGACGTTCTCCTGGAAGATCACCACCACGTGCTTGATTGGCGTCGCGGTACCGCTGTGGTTTTCGCCGGCAGAGGCCGGTCCTGCGCCGATACCGAACATTCCGGCTGTCAGTGCCGAGGCGGCCAGGGCTGCCGCGCCCGTGGCGGCGACCCGCTTCCGGGTGAATCGTTGTGCTGGATGAGGCATGGGGGAGCCAATCGTTTGTGTGCAGGGATGCCAGCGGCTGATGGCAGGCATTCGTTTGTTGCTTGGGTGGCCGGCCTGCGTTACTTGGCCGGCGTGACAGTGGCCTCGTAGGTGAGGATTTCGGTGCCGTTGCCTTCCTCGCCGTTGTCTGGGGCCACCTTCATGATGAGGTGCCCGCCGTCGGCCGTCATTTTGAACGGGTTGCGCGTGGCCACATGGCCTGCGGTGGACCACTGCTGGAAGGGGACATCGCGGATTACGCTGCGGGATTTGAGGTCGATCATCGCCATCCCGCCGAGTTCGTAGGTGGCGCCGGTGCCGCCGGCCGCCGGGGTCTGCGGGAGGTTGGTGATCCCGCTGCAGAGCATCCGGGAGTTGGGTACGTACTGGCAGTCCTGGTAGTCGATGAAGTAGTTCGCGTTCTGCCAGGTCGAGAGCTGCTTGCCCTGCAGATCCCATTCGGCGAAGCGGCGCGAGCCCCAGGTGTTGCCGACCAGGTGGCCGGTCTGCTTGTCCATCACGATGCCGCCGAAGTGGTCCTTCACCTCGAACTGCTTGTGCACTTCCAGGGTGGTCGCGTCTACCCGGTAGATGATGGCGCTGCTGTCCGGCCGGTACTGGGCCACGGGGATCCAAACGTTGGTGCCGTCGAAGTCGATGCCGCCGGGGTGGTACATGTCGCCCGCTCCCAGGACGATGTCCTTTTGCAGGGCGCCGGCCTTGTCCATGACGAACAGGTGGCCGACGCCCTTACCGGGGGTGCGGTCGAAGCCGTTTTGCGGGGTCGGGAACTTCACAGTCGGTTCGATGATCCGAACGGCCGAGAGGAAGATGTGGTCCTGGCTGTAGGCGATTCCCTCCGTGTGGTACGTCGGGAAGTTCAGCTTCAGCTTCGACGTCTGCTGCCAGTTCGTGTTCCGGTCAACGCCGTTGAAGGCGTCGGCCAGAGCCGTGTTCCTGTCACCGTGGTTGCCGGCACCGGTGGGGTTGTCTGCGGCCTGGGCGGCCGCGGTGATGCTGATTGCGGACGCGGCCAGGACGATTGCTGCGGCGGCCGTGAGGATGCCTCGGGTGTGAGTCGTGCTCATTCGGGAGCCTCTCAAAGGTTGGATCTCAACAAGAGATCGCCACGCTACTTCCCGGTAATTAATCCCCGATACGGGCAGGTGAACGGCAGATGGCCGGCAGCGGTCCGGCAGACCGGCTTAGTTTCAACGCGGATCTGATCCCCCATCGTTGTTGGCTTGGACCCTTTCAGCCGCTCAGGCGAGGACGGCCAGGCCCGCCAGGGTGCCGCCCTCGCCTTCGGCCAGCAGTCCGACGGCGGTGCCGGAGTTCGCGGGAAAGACCAGATCGGTGATGGTGGCCAGGCCGTCCTGCGCGAACACCTCGACCGAGCAGCGGTCCAGGAAGACCCGGAGCCTTAGCCGGCCGTCCTCCAGGGAAACGGCAACCCGCTCCACCGACGGGAACGACTCGTGGAACCCCACATTGCCGGATTCGGTCCGGTCCAGGCTGAGCTCCGCCGTGCGGCAGTCGTAGGCCAGGACAGTGCGCGATCCGGCTCCAGCGAGGTGGGGGGATTCCCCGCCCGCGTCGCCGCCTGCCCGAAGCACCAGACCTACCCTGCCGGCAGCGCCGGGCTCGAACTCCGCATCGATTCGCAGCACATCACCGCAGGCCTCGGCCGGAAGCCAGGTCACCCCGTCCGCCAACGGCTGCCGGTCCAGGGCGAACACCTCGGTCCCGTGGCTTTGGAACGGGTCCACCGCCTCCTGCACCAGCACCGGGCGCCCGCCGCGGGAGACCAGCCGGACTTCACGGACCAGGGACATCGCGCTGCGCCAGCCGTCCGAGGGCGTTGAAGCGGCGTACTGCCAGTTGTTCATCCAGCCGATCATGAGCCGCCGTCCGTCCGGGGCGTTGCTGAAGGACACGGCCGCGTAGTAGTCCCGGCCCCAGTCGAGCCACCCGTAGTCGGCCATCCGGCTGTCGTCGGCCTGCACGCCGTCGGTGACGGTGGTTTCGGAACGGAACGTCACGCCGTCGAAGGTTCCGATGAAGTACTGGCCGCCCGAGCCGCCGGCGATGCCGCCGGGGCTCAGGTTGACCACCAGGACCCACCGGGTGTTGGAGGCGTGGCCGTCCACCGGCAGTTCGAACAGGTCCGGGCATTCCCACACCCCTTCCGTGGCGTTCGCCGGGCCGAAGGTGCTCAGGTACTCCCAGGTCAACAGGTCCGCCGACTTGTACAGGACCACCTCGTGGTGGACCGCCTCGACGGCGACCATCACCCAGTAGCTGCCGGCGGCGCCGTCGTGCCAAAAGACCTTGGGGTCGCGGAAGTCCGCGGAGGCGCGGTCCAGTACCGGGTTCCCGGCGTACTTGGTCCAGGTGGCGCCGTCGTCCGTGCTGTAGGCGAGGGACTGTGCCTGCCGTCCGGCGAGCGGTGAGGCGGGCGAGTACGCGCTGGTGTAGATGGCCACGAGCGGGGGCACGCCTCCGACGCCGAAGCCGCTGGTGTTATGGACATCGACCACCGCGGAGCCGGAAAAGATGGCCTCCTGCTCATCGCAGGCGATGGCCACGGGTTGTTCGGCCCAGTGCTGCAGGTCCGTGGAGGTGGCGTGGCCCCAGGACATGTTGCCCCACTCCTCGCCGTGCGGGTTGTGCTGGTAGAAGAGGTGGTAGATGCCGTTGGCGTAGACCAGCCCGTTGGGGTCGTTGAGCCAGTTGCGCTCCGCCGAGTAGTGCCACTTTGGCCGGTACTGGCAGTCGAGTTCTGTAAGTGCTTTCATGAGGGTTCTTTACAGGCTTTCGCGTGAGGAGGCTGGTCAGCCCTTGACGCCGCTGGAGGCGATGCTGTTGATGAAGGATCGCTGGAACGCGATGAACAGGACCACCACGGGAATGGTGATGAGGGACGCGTAAGCCATCACCTCGCCCCAGGAGACGTTGAGCTGGAAGAAGTACTGGATGCCGATCATCACCGGGCGGAGTTCCTCGGACTGGACCACCATGAGCGGCCACAGGTAGGAGTTCCAGGCGGGCAGGAAGGTCAGGATGGCCACGGTGGCGGTGGCCGGTCCCGCGAGCGGCATGACCACCTTGCGGTAGATGGTGAACCAGCCGGCGCCGTCGATCCGGGCGGCCTCGTCCAGTTCCTTCGGGATGGACTCGAAGTACTGGTGGAACAGGTAGATGGAGAACGCGTTGGCGATGAACGGGATGATCTGGACCTGGTAGGTGTCCAGCCAGCCCTTCGAGATCTCGAGGCTGAACCCGTTGAGCTCAAAGTACGGCAACTGGTTGACCCACCACACCAGCGGCAGCGCCAGCGTCTGGAAGGGCACGATGAGGGTGGCGAGGATCGCGGTGAACACCACGCGCTTGCCGCGGACCTCCATGCGGGACAGGGCAAACGCGCAGAGGCTGTTGATGAAGATGCCGAGCACCACCGTGACCGCGGAAATGCCGATGGAGTTGATCAGGAAGCGGGCGGCGGGTACCCGGTCGAACACGGCCGCGTAGTTGTCCAGTGAAATGTTGCCGACCGGCAGGAACGCCGCCACCGAGGACATGTCGCCGAAGATCTGCTGGTCCGGCTTGAGCGAGGACACCATCATGAACACGATGGGGAAGGCGGCGACGGCGGCGAACAGGAGGCGGACCGCCGTGGTGGCGGCACTGCCGAGACCCTTGGAAATGAGTGTCTGTTTCACGTCAGTCCTTCTCTCGGGTCAGGTAGCGCTGCACTGCGGAGATCAGCAGGACGAGCACGAAGAACACGAGCGAGATGGCCGAGGCGTAGGAGGTCTCCTGCTGCTTGAAGCCGGAGCGCACCGCCTCGTAGATGATGGTGGTGGTGGAATCGAGGGGCCCGCCCTGGGTCATGACGCTGACCTGGTCGAAGAGCCCGAGCGCCTGGATGGTGATGGTCACCAGGACCAGGGTGCGGGTGTGGGTGAGGCCGGGCCAGGTCACGTAGCGGAACTGGTGCCAGCGGCTGGCCCCGTCGAGTTGGGCGGCCTCGTACAGTTCCCCGGAGATGCTTTGCAGGCCTGCGAGCCAGATGATCATGTGGAATCCTGCGGCCTGCCAGATGGACAGGGCGATGATGGCCGGCATGGCGGTGGCGGGATCGTTGAGCCAGTCCGGGCCGTTGATGAGGCCGAAACTGGCCGCCGACAGCAACTCATTGATCAGGCCGTCCTTGCGGTACATGAACAGCCACAGCAGGGACACCACCACCATGGACGTCACCACGGGAAGGAAGTAGATGGTGCGGAAGAAGTTCACGCCGCGGAACTTCTTGTTGATCAGGAGGGCCATCGCCAGGGCGAGTCCGGACTGGACGGGCACCACCACGACGGCGAAGTAGCTGACGTTCAGCAGCGAGCGCCAGAACACGGGATCCGCGAAGAGCCGCGCGAAGTTGTCCGTGCCGACAAACTCGACGGGCCGCGGGGAAACAAGCCGGGCGTTCGTAAATGCCAGGCCGAAGCCCAGGACCGCCGGGAGGAAGACGAAGGCGAGCAGGAGGACCGCGGCCGGGGCGATCATGCCCCACCCGCTGATTTGTTCGCGCAGGCGGCGCGGCCGGCGGCGCGGTTTGCTGGGCGGTGCGGCCGGGGCCGGATCCGCCAGACGGCGCCCGGGGGAGGGGAGTTGGGTGGTTGTCATGGTTTTCTCCGTCGACAGTCAGGGCCGGAGGTACTTTCGACGGCGGTTGCGCACCGCCGTCGTACCGTTTGGCAGCCGGCTAGTTCTTGTAGCCGCCGTTGGACTTGATGTTGGCGTCGATGGCCTTGACCGACTTGTCCAGCGCCGTCTTGGGGTCGGCGCCGGCGAGGATGTCCTGAACCGCCTTGCCGTATTCGGTGGCGATGAAGGGATAGGCCGGGGTCTCGGGACGCATCACCGCGTAGTTGCGGGAAAGGTCCATGAAGATCCGGTTCGTGCCGCCCTTGGCATATGCGGGGATGAGCGCGGCGGCTTCGTCGGTGGCCGGGATGGTGCCCGTTGCCTTAGCCACCGCGGCCAGGTTTTCCGGCTTCAGTGAGTAGGAGAGGTAGTCCATGGCTGCCGCGGAGTTGTTGCAGCCGCTGGTCACGCCCCACTGCCAGGAGGCGCCGCCGATCTTGGGGCCGGTCCCGAGGTCCACGGACGGCATGACCACGAGGTCCTTACCTACCGCTGCGCGTGCTTTGTCCGCGGCCCAGGAGCCGGTGTAGAGAAGGCCGCTCTTGTTGTTGAGGAAGTCCTGGGTGGAGTCCTTGCCGCTCTTCTTAGCCATGAAGCCCTGGTCGGCAAGGCCGCGGAACCACTGGGCCCACTCGATGGCCTTGTCGCCATTGAGGACGCCGTCTGCCGACTGGAACCCGTCGCGGTTGATCAGGTCCCCACCGAAGGACTGCAGGAACGGGGAGTAGGCGTAGGGCAGCCATTCGCCGGTTCCGGCGGTACCCATGTCCAGCGGGTATTCCCACTTGCCCAGGGCCTTGAGCTTGGTCAGCGCGTCCTGGAACTCGTCCTTGGTCCACGGCTTCTCGACCGTGGCGACGCGGACACCGGCTGCCTTGAGGTCGGAGGCGCGTGCGAGCATCGCCAGTGCGACGTCATAGGTGCCAACGGCGTAGGTCTCGCCCTCCCATTTGGCCACCGTGCTCGGCAGGTTCTTGGAAACATCCGCGTCGAGTTTCAGGGGTGTCAGATACTTGGCCCAGGCCCAGTTGGGAACATTGGGGCCATCGATGTCAACAATGCAGGGGAGCTTCCCGGCAGCCGCGGCCGAGACCACGGAGTCGTTATAGGAGTCCTGCGGGAACGCCTGGACCTTGATCTTGGCCTTGGCGCCGGCGCTCTTGTTGTAGGAATCGACGATGTTCTCAACCGCCTTGAGTTCTTCGGCGTTGCCCGCGTTGTGGGTCCACATGGTGATCTCGTTGGAGCCCGCGGACGGGGCAGAGGCGCTGCCCTTGCCGCAGGCGCCCAGGGAGCCGACAAGTGCCGCCGCAGCTACACTGGTGGCGAGGATCCGGGTGAATCGCTTGTTCATGATGGTCAATCTTTCTGCTGAATTTGGCGTGGGAGATTGCCCCGGGTCCTTCGGGACGCGGCCGGTGCAACGGCTGCGTCCCTTCTTATTGCGGTCCCCGGGCAGAGGAGCAGTGGAACGGTGTGGTGATGCCGGCTTGGTGCCGGCAATCGGCTAACTTGGCGGCGGGCCGAGCGACCCCCGCTCAATCAGGGGGCAGTCCAGTTGCGTCTGGACTGCGGGTGCGCCCGGATTTTCGATGTCGTCCAGGATTCGGTGGACCGCCCAACTGCCCATTTCGTAGTGGGGAAGGGCGACGGTGGTGAGCCCCGGCCACAGGGCGTCCGCGATGATTTCGAGATTGTCGATCCCCACAATGGACACGTCCTCCGGAATGCGCAGCCCCAATGCGGTGGCCGCCTGGTAGGCGCCCATGGCAACCCTGTCACTGAAGCAGAACAGGGCTGTGGGGCGGTCAGGCTGACCGAGCAGGCCCAGCGCGGCCTCGCGGCCTCCCGCGGGTTCGGGCTGGCCGATCACGAGGTGGCGGGGGTCGTGCTGCAGGCCGTGACGCCGGAGAGCGTTCAGGAAGCCCTCCCTGCGGCCGTGCGTGGCGGGGATGTCGTCGATGTTGTTGAGCATCCCGATCCGGGTGTGGCCCGCTTGGATGATTGCTTCAACGGCCGTCTCGGCGGCGCCCACCTCGTCGGGGATAACCGAGGAAATGGACTTGTCGTCAGTAACAGAATCCAGCAGTACGGTGGGAAGTCCCTCCAGTTCCGCGGGGACCTGCACGCTTTGGTGGTACATCCTGGCGTAGACCACCCCGTCCACCTGGTGCTGGCGCAGCATATTGATTTCACGGTTTTCCAACTCGCTGTCCAGGCCGGAGTTGACCACCATCACCACGTAGCCGCGGTCGTAGGCGGCGTCCTGCGCCCCGCGGATCATGGCCCCGGCAAAGGGGGTGGTGGTGATTTCGTCACTGACCAGGCCAAGGATTTGGGAGCGCTGGTTGCGCAGGCCGCTGGCCATCTTGTTAGGGGCATACCCAAGATCCCTGGCCACGTCCCGGACGAGTTGCTGCGTCGCCGCCTTCACCCGGAAGCTCGTGGCGTCGTTGAGGGCATGCGACACCGTGGTGACGGAGACCCCGGCGGCCTTGGCCACGTCGCGTATTCCCACTCGTGTCGTCATTGACTTCCCCTTGCAAAACGTTTTGTATCTGGTGTGAGACACGTTACACAAAACGTTTTGCAGTTGTCAACGGGACGTCCGGTTCCACCGTGATCCCGGTCCTATGGCGAGGCACTTCACGTCACGACACGGGCCCTGTCAGCCGGAAAGGGCGCGGGTTTCGTAGACTCGATGGGTTCGACAATGTCTCCGCTCCAGGGACAAGCCGCCACAGGAAGAGCCATCGATGAAGATTACCGTCCTCGTAAAGGAGGTCCCCGACACATACGGGGACCGAAAACTGAACCTTGAAACCGGCCTCGCCGATCGAGGAGCAAGTGAGGCAGTCATTGATGAGATCGGTGAGCGGGCCCTGGAGTTGGCCCTGACGTACGCAGACGCGAACGAGGGCACTGAGGTCGCAATCCTTTCCCTCGCCCCGGAGAGTGCGACGGCAACCATCCGCAAGGGGCTTGCGATGGGCGCGGGAAGCGCCACCCACGTCGCTGACGAGGCGCTCCGGGGTGCGGATCTTGGACTCACCGCTGAAACCCTCGCCGCAGCGATCCGTCGCATGGGGTTTGACCTGGTGATCACCGGCAACGTCTCCACTGACGGATCCGGCGGCATGATTCCCGCGATGCTTGCAGAATTGCTTGACGTGCCGCATGCCACCGGCCTCAGCTCCGTCGAGATCAGCGACCGTGCGGTGGCTGGCTCCAGGGCCGTTGACTCCGGCGTGCAGAAGGTCTCAGCGAACCTGCCCGCCGTGATCTCCATTACCGAGGCACTTCCCGAGGCGCGCTTCCCGAACTTCAAAGGCATTATGGCCGCGAAGAAGAAGCCCCTTGAGGTCCTGACCCTCGCGGACCTCGGGGTCACGGCCGACAATCCGGAGGCGGCGCGTTCGATCATGCTGACCGTTGCGGCGAGGCCCCCGCGCGCGGCGGGCGTGAAGATCATCGACGAGGGTGATGCCGGCGAGAAGCTCGCTGAGTTCCTGATCGAAAACCGACTGGCCTAAGGATCAACGACATGACTGAATTCCCTCGTGACGCAATCCTCGTTGTCGTGGAAGCCCGGGCATCCGGTGAGCTCGAGAAGGCTGCGGCCGGGCTCTTTGGTGCCGCCGCTGCCGTTGGCACGCCGATTGCATTGGTACTTGCCTCACCCGGCGCCGGAAGCGCCGCCGCCGCGGAGGCCGCGGCCCTTGGTGCCGGGCGCGCACTCATCGCGGAGACTCCGGATCCTTCCGTGCTTGGGGTGCCGGGCGTTGACGCGCTTGCCGCCGCCGTGGAGCAGGTGCAGCCGGACGCGATCCTGATTTCGCATTCCCTGAACGGGCGCGACCTCGCCGGCCGTTACGCTGCCCGTTCGCGTGCGGCGATTTGTGCCGATGCGGTCGGTGTGTCCCGTGACGACGAGGGCGTCGTGGCACACCACTCCGTCTACGGCGGCGCCTACAACGTGACGTCGACGTCCACGTTTGGGGCGCCGGTGATTACGGTCCGCCAGGGCTCCATCGAGGCGCGGGCGGCGGCTCAGCCGCCAGCGTCGGAAAACTTGGCCGTGACGGGCTCCGCGAAGCCGGCCGCGCGGATCGACTCCTTCGAGGAGGCGCCTGCCGCCACCTCGCGGCCGGAGCTGCGTGGTGCCGCGAAGGTTGTCGCCGGCGGCCGCGGCCTCGGCTCGGAAGAACAGTTCGCACTCGTTGGACAGCTCGCCGATACCCTCGGTGCCGCCGTTGGTGCGTCGCGCGCCGCGGTGGATGCCGGCTACGTCCCGACGTCGCATCAGGTCGGCCAGACCGGGGTTTCCGTGTCACCTCAGCTGTATGTCGCGCTGGGCATTTCCGGCGCGATCCAGCACCGGGCCGGCATGCAGACCGCGAAGATGATCGTTGCCATCAACAAGGACGGGGATGCGCCGATCTTCGAGGTCGCGGACTACGGTGTGGTCGGCGACGTCTTCAAGGTTGTTCCCCAGCTCATTAGCGCACTTGAGGCCCGGAAGAAGTAGCGATGGCAACTCTGTCTCGGTCCATCCGGCGGGGCCTGCCGCGCGTCGAAGGTGGCGAACCTTGGCCTCCAGCAGGCCAGGCGCCCGGCCGCATTGCCACGGCAGAAGCGGCAGAAGCGGCCGATCTCTCGGCGTCTGTTTCCGGGGTGGAATCGGCCGCGGCCGCCGCGCCCTCCGCCCCGGCTGCTGTCCAGGAAACGGCACCGGGTGCGGCGCTGTCCGCGCCGGTCCCGACGGTGATTCCGGCCGCCGCGGTGGCGCGGCAGCTTCGCCGCGGCCTGCCGCGCGTGCCGGGCGGCGAACCTTGGCCGCCGGCGGGAGGGGCTCCGGTACCGGTGGCGGCTCTGTCCGGGGCTCCGGCCACCGGTGCCGCGACGGCATCTGCCGTAGATGCGGCCGCAGATGCTGCCGCGGCTGCTGGTGAGAAAGCAGCAGTGCCGACGGCGGCGGCGCCTGCAGCTGCTCCGGCAGCCGCGTCCGCCACACGGACGACGGGAACCACCTCGCTGCGTCGCGGGCTTCCCCGTGCCCCCGGTGGCGAGCCGTGGCCGCCGCCTGGGCTTGCTCCGGCGGTCGCTGCCGCCCCCGCGGTGCAGGCACATCCCGAACGCGTTGCCGACGCTGTCCCTGCCCCGGCTACCAGCGTGGTGAAGGCCGACGCCGAGGCGTCGAGTGCACCCGCGGCCACCGCCGGCCTGGCGCCGGTGGCACAGCCCGCCGTCGCCGCCCCGGCACCCGCGGCACGGCCCGCCGCCGTCGAAAAGCCCGTGAAGCCCAAGGCCGAGGCAACGCTCTACGGCTCACGTACCCTGGGCCAGTGGATCAAGCTCGTCGTGCTCTTCGCCGTCGGCGGAGTGGCCGCCGCAGCGATTCTCGTGCTCGCCGCGCGCGGCGTGACGACCCTGCCGGGCGTGCCCGAGTTCCTCGAGAGATACCCCGGCGCTTATGACCTGCCCGATACGGTGGAGCCCGGCTTCCCATGGTGGGCACAGTGGGCGCACTTCCTGAACATCTTCCTGATGGTGCTCATCATTCGCTCCGGCTATCAGGTGCGCACGCAGCAGAAGCCGCCGGCGTACTGGACGCCGAAGCGCGGTGGCAAGAAAATCAGCATTAACCTGTGGCTGCACCAGTCGCTCGACATTTTGTGGCTGGCCAACGGGCTCATCTTTGTGGTGCTGCTGTTTGCCTCTGGCCGCTGGATGCGGATCGTGCCGAGCAGTTGGGAGGCCGTCCCGAACGCGCTCTCCGCGCTCCTGCAGTACATGACACTGGACTGGCCCGTTGAGACCGGCTGGGTGAACTACAACAGCCTGCAGCAGATCATGTACTTCGTGGTGGTCTTCATCGCGGCCCCCGTCGCTGCGATCACGGGTGCGCGCATGAGCGAGTTCTGGCCGAAGAACGCGAAAACGCTGAACAAGGTCTACCCGGTGGAGGTTGCGCGTGCGGCGCACTTCCCGACCATGCTGTTTTTCGTGCTGTTCATCCTCATCCACGTGTGCCTCGTGTTCGCGACCGGTGCGCTGCGCAACCTGAACCACATGTTCGGCGGCACCGACGTGGTGAACTGGGCCGGGTTCTGGCTCTTCGCGGCCGCCATCGCCATCACGGCGGCCGGATGGTACGCCGCCCGCCCGCTGGTGCTCGCGCCTATCGCGAAGCTGTTCGGCCAGGTGAGCAGCCGCTAGGCCGGAATTCCCGCGTTCAGCGGCGCAGCAGGTAATCGGCCACGCCGTCCGGGTTTGCCAGGGCGAGGAGATGGCCGCCGGGCAGGACGTCGGGCTCTATGCCGAGGCGTTCGCGGGCGAGCCGTTGTTGGAAGGCCAGGGGGAAGAAGCGGTCTCCCTTTCCGGTCAGGACGCGGGTCGGAATCCTGGGCCAGTCCGTGAAGTTGCAGACTGATTCGAAGACTCTGTTTGCTTCGGGGCGTTGGTGCGGTTCGCCTTCCGCGGCGACTTCCGGCGGAACGTCGTGCAGGAAATAGGTGTCCGTGTCGAACTCAGTGCTGTACCCGTGGGCCTGGGCCGCGCTTTGCTGCGCCGCAGCCCAGCCGGTGTTGTCCCACCATGCGCCGGGGGTCTCGCCCGGTACGGGGATCATCGCATTCACGAGGACAAGCCCGGCGACGGGGGCTTTTTCGCACACGAGCGGGGCGGTGAATCCACCCAGCGACTGCGCAACGAGCACCACGTCCTGGCGTCCACCGACGGCTTCGAGCACCCGGCGCGCGTACTCGGGCAGCCCGGCGCTTTCATCGTCGCCGGGCAGATCGACAGCGACGGCTTCGTGGCCGGCCCTCTGCAGCAGCGGAACGACGCGGCTCCAGTACCAGGCCGCGCCGCCCGCTCCGGGGATCAGGACGAATCTGCTCACCGCCGCACCGGCCAAACGACGACGGCGGGACCCCGGGGCCGGACCGGCAGGCGGCGGCCGTTGGGCCGGCTTCGTTTCGATGCGGATCTCATCTCCCCATTGTCACCCCGCCCGCGTCGCCTCCGGCACCCGCAGCACCCCAACAGCCGCCACCAGGTACGGCACCGGATCCGGGTCCGTCCCGGCGGCCCACTGCATCCAGGCCTCGAACGTCGCGCCGATCAGCGCGGCACACAGATACCCGGCGACATCCCCGGAGACGCCCGCGGACACCAGGTACGCCCGGGTCCGCTCGCGCTGCGGCGCCAGGGACTCGTAGCTCCGGCTGGCCAGTTCGGGGTGTTCGGCGATCAGCCGCAGCCGGCCGCGCGTGACCGCCAGGTCCGGCAAGACGGCAACCCCGGCGACCGCCGCGTCGCGCAGCCCGGCCAGGACGCCGCCGCCGGCCCCACCGGCAGCGCGGGCGGAGTCCAGGACCCGCCCCGAGGCCTCGACCACCGGGTCCATGCCGCCCCAGACGAGCTCGGCCTTGCTGGAGAAGTAGCGGTACAGGCTCTTGCGCCCGATTCCGGCCGCGCGGGCGATGTCCTCCATGGAGGTCTGCTCGTAGCCGCGCTCGGCGAACAGCCGCAGCGCGATGGCGGCCACGGCGTCGGGATCAATCGTCACAGGACGCCCGGCGGCACGCGGGACGGCGGTGGTCACAGCATCCGAAGGCATCCCACCAGTATTCACCCTTACATAATGACACAGAGTGTCATAAGCTGGGCCGCATCACCGTCAGCAACGTCTGGAAGGACATCATGGGCAACGAAGCTACATGGCAGGAAGCCACCACCACCGGCCGGTTCGCCGGCAGGACCGTCATCGTCACCGGCGCCGCCTCCGGCATCGGCCAGGCCACCGCGCTGCGCATCGCCAAGGAAGGCGGCCGCGTCATCGCCGCCGACATCAGCAAGGAACGCCTGGACGATCTGGTGGCCGAGAACGCCGGGCTGGACCTGGTCCCGGTGGCCGGCGACATCTCCACCGAGGAGACCGTGGCCGCCGTCGTCGCTGCCGCCGGCGGACGCATCGACGCGCTGGCTAACGTTGCCGGGATCATGGACAACTTCGCCCCGATCCACGAGGTGGACGACGACACTTGGGACCGTGTCTTCCGGATCAACGTCACCGCCCTCATGCGCCTGACCCGCGCGGTGGTGCCGCTGATGCTGGACGCCGGCACCGGCTCCGTGGTCAACGTCGCGTCCGAGGCCGGCCTGCGCGGGTCCGCCGCCGGCGCTGCGTACACCGCGTCCAAGCACGCCGTCGTCGGCCTGACCAAAAACTCGGCCGTGATGTACGGGCCCAGGGGCCTGCGCTTCAACGCCGTGGCCCCCGGCCCCACCATCACCAACATCGTGGCCAACTGGGGATCGCAGCTCGCGGCCGAACGCCTCGGCCCGCTGATGCAGGCCACCGTCCCCACGCCCGCCACCGCCGCGCAGCTCGCCGCGTCCATCACCTTCCTGCTCAGCGACGACGGCACCAACATCAACGGCGCCATCCTCGCCTCCGACGGCGGCTGGTCCGCGCTGTAAAGCACCTCACCAAAACGCAGGCGGACGACGGCGGGAGCTCCGCCGTCGTCCGCTTGCGGTGCAGGGTTCACACCCGACCTGCCTCGCCGATGATCGTCCGTCGCGGCCGCCGTTCCGGGCCGTCGCGGAAACATGTCTCTCAAAGGGCCGACCAGTAGGCAGGATTCCGGTAGGAAGGGAGCGCACCGAGGAAACCCCGGCGTTCGTGGTGGCGGCGGCCGGGAGGGCCTGTTTCTATGGTGCCGACCGCCGTAGGCTATGGGCATCCACCACATCGAGGAGGCACTCATGCGCACGGCAACACCCAAGAACCAGGCTGACCAGATCCGCCATCTTTCAGAGAATCTCATCTCTCAGCTCACCGAGGGGAGGGAGTGGGCCACTCCCGGAGTCGAGGCGGCATTGAAAAGAGTGGTGGCCGGGCTCGATGCCGGGATTGAATCGGCGTCTCCGAGAATCCAGACCGGACTACGGCGGCTCGCTGACGACCTCGCCGGTGGAGTGGAAACTCTTGCTCCCCGTGTTCAAGAGGGCCTGAAACGGGTTGCACCGAGTGTTGTCACGGCACCCGCCCGGGCTAAGTCGCGGCGGACGGCGTCCGGGAAGGCCTGGGTGATTGCCGGAGTGGCGGCGGTTGCGGTGACCGCGGGAGTCGCGGCCTGGCTCTATCTTCGCCGTGCGGATAACGAGCCGGTACCGACTGTGAATGCGCAGCGAACCAGGGGCGTGGACCCCGACCTGCGCGCCGCCTCCACAGAGGACCAGACCTGAGGGACCCTCAGACACCAGGGAGCCCTCTGCGTCCGACGCGGACAGGCCCGTCAATCCTCAGGCGCTGCCAAATACCTATGGCGCTCTTCCCCCGCCGGCCTAGCTGCAAGGCCGTCGACTCGGTCAAGGGATGGCGGGCCGCAGAGTCATGTGCTGTGGGTTCAGCAGGGAGGAGCGGACGACGGCGGGAAGTCCCGCCGTCGTCCGCACCGTGTGGGTCTGGTTTCGTCGGCGTTGAGGCGCATAGCGTTGTGCTGCCGTCTGATTCGGCGGGAGCATCCGGAACAACATCGCCCACGGCCGCCTGAGCCTCGCACGTTGACCCTGGATTATGCAGGCAGAGCTAGTTCCTTCTCTCCGTCGATTAGGGCGCCGTCATCTTGCTGGGATGGCCGCATTGCCGCAACTGCGCCGCCTGCCACCAGGACTACGACGCCGACGCCCATGTACAGCATGGACGCTGTCCAGTGCGCGTCGAGCAGGGCTCCGGTGATGAGCGGAGCGACGATGGCGCCAACGCGGCCTATCCCGATGGCCCAGCCCACGCCGGTGCTCCGGACGGAAGCGCCATAGAGCGCCGGGGTAATTGTGTACATGCCCGCGATGCAGCCGTTGATGAGCATGCCGACAACGCCGCCCGCGACGAAGGCGAGGACCAGCATACCCGCGGTGGAAATGAACATCACCATGGTGGCCGCCGACAGGACGGCGAAGATGACCATCACCTTCCGGCTGTTCCAGCGGATGGTCAGCAGTCCATAGAGCAACGACCCGAAGGTGCCGCCTAAGGTCAGCATCAGCCCGCCGACGACTCCCTGGCTTTCGGTCATGCCGGCCGTGACGAGGAGCCGCGGGGTCCAGCTGTTCACGAAGTAGAAACCGAACATGGTGGCAAAGAAGGCAAGCCAGACGAGCCAGGTGGAGCGGCGGTTGCCGGCTGTGAACAGTTCGGAGACCTTGTTCCTGCGATCATTCTTGGCCGCCACTGCCGGCAGTTCGGTGACGGCGGGCTGTCCGATCTTGCGCGCGATCCTGTTCAGGCGGTCCAAGACATTGCGGGGACGCCGGTTAGCGAGGAAGTCCACAGACTCGGGCAGAAGGACAGCGAGCAGTACGAAGACGGCGGCAGTGCAGATGCCGCCGAATAGAAACACAGAACGCCAGCCGAAGCTGGCCTGCAGAGTCACCGCCGCTGCGCCGCCGAGCGTTGCCCCGATGCCATATCCCGCGGTGTAGATGCTGATGGCCAGCCCGCGCCAGCGCTTGGAGGAGTACTCGCTGGCGATGACATTTGTGCAGGCGAGTATCCCGCCGATACCGAGGCCCGTGACCACGCGCCAAATCCCGAGTTCCACGGCAGAGTGCGCTACGGAGGCCAGCAGCATCCCGGCAGTTGCGAGACCGACCGAAATCAGGACCATGGGCCGGCGCCCGATGACATCGGCAAAGGGCGCGAGGCCCAGCGAGCCGATGGCCATCCCGACCAGTCCGGCGCTTAGCAGGATACCCAGTTCGGCGCCGCTAAGGCCGAAGTCCCGGGTCACGCTGTTGGCGGTGAAGGCCATGGCCAGCACATCGAAGCCATCGAGGGCGTTGAGGACGATGCACAGGCCCACGATCAGCCATTGATACAGAGACATACGGGACGCGTCGATGCGTTCTTGAAGTTGCATGGGACTACTTTCTAGAGGCCACGGACGGTCCGGGCAGATGCTGAAACTGAGGTGCAGAAGATCTGGTGGCTCTTCTGGAGGCGGAGGCCGGGCCTCGACGTTGAAGGCTGGCAGCCGGGAAACTATCTATACTGATAGGTAAATGTGGCGCGGGACACAGCATAACTATGAACGTAGTTAGTTGACAAGGGGTTTAATGGAGGCGGCGCCCGGCCCTGCCGCAAGGCATCGGCAGCAGGGCGCCCTGACGGAGAGGATCGGTGGCGGGTGAGTTTGCGTTATGCCCTGCTTGCGCTGCTGACGTCTCAGCCCCTCACGGGCTATGACGTTTTCAAGCACTTTGAACAATCCGTCGGCTACGTCTGGCACGCACCGGACTCGCAGATCTATCCCGAACTCCGGCGAATGGAAAAGGATGGCCTGCTGAGCGGAGTGGAAGAGCCCTGGGGCAAAAAAGGCAAAAAGAAGCGCTATCACATCACTCCGGAAGGGGTCGAGGCTTTCCGGGCATGGATGAATACCACCCTGGACTACGCCCGGGAGCGTGACCCGATCCATCTTAAGGCGGCCTACCTTGAATGGGCCGACCCCGAAGCCGCGCGAGCGCAGATGCGCGCCCATATTGCCTATCACTCCTCCCGCGCGCAGCAGTGGCAGAACATGGTTGCCGCCTTGGAAGACCGGAGCAACCCCACGCTTGCGCGCCGCCTCGAGGCCGCGCCTGAGGAGGACCGGGCCAAGATTGCCGGCTACAAAATCTTCACCTATGAAGGCATGATCGAACGCGCCAAAGCGGAGATCGAGTGGGCCAGGCGCGGCCTGGAACTGATCGACAAGCTCGAGTCTTGAGTGCCGAAAGGCCCGGATGCCCGCCTGGGTGTCCGGGCCTTTTGTCGTCCCCTTCTGCGGTTTCGCTTATGGGGGCAGCTGGGGGGCCTTGCCACTACCTATCAACATAGTTATGCTGTGATCCAAGCCACTACCTATGAGCATAGGTATACCGTGAGGGGAAGGATCGATCATGACCGCGCTGATGCAGTCCATGAGCTCTACAACGAACAAAGTGCTTGGTTATCCGCTTAACGCCTGGTATGTCGCCGCGTGGGACCACGAGGTAACCCGCAAGCCGATGTCGCGCCGGATTGCGGACCGCCCGCTCGCCCTGTACCGCACCGAGGATGGCAAGGCAGTGGCGCTGGCGGACGCCTGCTGGCACCGCCTGGCCCCGCTGTCCATGGGCAAGACCCTCGGCAAGGACCAAATCCAGTGCCCGTACCACGGCATTATCTACAACTCCGCCGGCCGCTGTGTCTCCATGCCCGCCCAGGAAACCATTAATCCCAGCGCCACCGTACCGTCTTTCCCCGTGATCGAGCGCTACCGCTATGTGTGGGTGTGGCTGGGGGATGCCACCCTCGCGGATCCGGCCCTTATCCCGGACATGCACCAAATGAGCTCGGATGATTGGGCCGGTGATGGCGAGACCATTTTGGCACCGTGCAACTACCAGCTCGTTCTGGACAACCTGATGGACCTCACCCATGAGGAATTCGTCCACTCTTCCTCGATCGGCCAGGACGAGCTGAGTGAGTCCGATTTCGTCGTGACCCATGACGACAACACCGTCACGGTATCGCGCTGGATGCTCGACATCGAGGCTCCGCCGTTCTGGCTCAAAAACATGCGGGACAAGTTCCCGGGTTTCGAAGGGCGGGTTGACCGCTGGCAGATCATCACCTTCCAGTCGCCCTCGACCATCAACATCGACGTCGGAGTAGCCAAGGCGGGCACTGGCGCCCCCGAAGGCGACCGCAGCCAGGGCGTCAACGGCTTCGTGATGAACACGATTTCGCCGGAAAGCGCCAAAACATGCCACTACTTCTGGGCCTTCATGCGCAACTACCGGCTGGAAAGCCAGCTGATCACCACCCAGCTGCGCAACGGCGTACACGGCGTGTTCGGCGAGGACGAAGAAATGCTGGCGGCCCAGCAGAATGCCATCGACGCCAACCCGGACTACGAGTTCTACAACCTCAACATCGACGCCGGCGGCATGTGGGTGCGACGGCTGATAGAGCGACAACTCGCCGCCGAAGGCCGACTGATCCCCACCGCCTGACCCGATCGCCCGATCCCAGGAAGTTAGAAGAAGACATGGCTGCAACGAACATCGAAGTCTGGCAGATCGGCACTGTGGTCGAGGCGGAGGACATTACCGCAAAGACCCGGCGCCTGGTCCTGGAACAGTCCAGGCCCATGAAAGCCGAGCCGGGCTCGCACATTGACGTGATGGTCTCGATCAACGGCGAGCAGCACAGGCGCTCCTACTCCATCGTCGATTCGAGCGGGGACGGCCGACGTGTGGCGATCAGCGTCTTCAGGGCCCCTCAATCCCGGGGCGGCTCCCACTTCATGCAGGCCCTAGAGCCAGGTGACCGGCTGGAGATCACGCAGCCGCTGCAGAATTTCCCTCTGCGGATCGGCGCTCCGCGCTACGTCCTGCTGGCCGGCGGGATCGGCATCACCGCCATGATCAACATGGCCCGGGTGCTCCGAAACATCAAGGCCGACTACACCTTCGTGTACGCCGGCCGCAGCCGCCCCGCCATGGCCTACCTGGCGCAATTGGAGCAGCTGCATGGCGACGCGCTGCGAGTCCACGTGGACGATGAAGGCACCGCCCTCAACGTAGATGAGCTGCTGGCCACGATTGAGCCGGACACCGAGCTGTACATGTGCGGCCCCATCCGGCTCATGGACGCCGTCAAACGGGGCTGGGATGCCCGGGCGCTCAACGTGACAAACCTCCGCTACGAGACCTTTGGCAACAGCGGCTGGTTCGACCCCGAGGAGTTCGTGGTGCGCGTGCCCCGGCTGGGCGTCGAGGCCACCGTCCCTGCCGGAAAGTCCATGCTGGAAGCGCTCGAGGACGCCGGCGTCGACATGATGTTCGACTGCCGCAAGGGCGAATGTGGGCTGTGTGAAGTGCGTTTGCTCGGCCTGCGGGGCTCCATCGACCACCGCGATGTCTTCTACAGCGAACGTCAGCAGCATTCCGCAGCCAAGATGTGCTGCTGCGTCTCCCGGGCCGTCAGCTTAGAATCCGGCACACGTGCAGACTCGGAAACCTCCTGTGCCATCGTCACAATCGACGTTTGAGTGCCCACAACTCCGCCGCTCGGGGTGGACCTGGAGTCCGCTGGCGAACCTGGACCACTCCCCGCTTTTACTCTTCGACGGCCCCGCCCGTTGACACTCCGCTCAGGGTGTCAATGTAATCGAGCGTTTTGGGACTGACATGCCGCACGGCCCCAAGGGCCTCCCGGAGAACGGCTCTGCGGGCGTCGTCGCCAAGTGCTCCTCGGAGTTCGACTACCGTCTCGATGCCCTGGCTCTCGAACACGCGCGTCATGTCCTCAACCTGGGCGAGGCGGCCGGGGGACGGCCAGCTGATAACTTCGGAAAGCGTCCCGGTATCGAGGCGCCGCCGGAATCCACTGGTCGTGGCGGCATCAGGCCATGCCCCGACCAGAGCGACAACGCGCGGCCTGACGGTCGCGTGGTAGTTCTGTCGCCGCTGCAGGGTCGCATCGACAATGATGGCCCCGATGTGGTCCCAGCCACGGTTGACTTCGATCGAGTCGTCTGTGCCGTGAGAGTCCAATTGCGCCGGGAGGTTGGCAGCATCATTATCGATAGTCATAGATGAATACTCCCATGCGTCAGCAGTGGGCGTGCGGCTGCTGCAGCCCAGTTCGGAGCGAAACCGGGGTGGTACCGTCCGGTGCCGTGCCGAAGCTCAGGCCTCCGACGAATGCGCCTAATCGAAACGCACGGCGTTCCACTCAAGGATTCGCGGGACGGCGAGCCCCTCGACGGTGAAAGGATCACCGGCGATAAAGCGCTCGGCATCCTCGCGTGAGGAGAAGATCCCCATCGATCCGCCGGCAGGGTCAAACGTTTGGAACGGGAAGTGAGGTTTGGTCTCACGGCGTGCGCCAGCCTCTCGGCCAGACGCCCTATGGAATGCGGCTGCCGTCCGACTGCTGGTTATGTGCGTCCGCCGGCAGGATTCGTCCGGGTGACTGACGTCTGATGGAAGCTGAAATTCGATCCTCCATTGCTCGAACGCCGCCGACCGCCGCGGGCCCCATCTGCTGCCTTGCACGGTTCACCGCGTCACGGACTTCGCGACGCACCACCCGTTCATTCTGGCTCGACGACTTTTCTCGCGTTTCCCTGGCCAAATCGAGCAGAGCCTGAGGAGCGTAGTGATTGACGCTCATGTCCGTGAGCAGGGGTAGCTGCACTCTCAGATCCTGTTCGATGGCGGTTCGGAGCGGGCCCAAGCGAAGCAATTGTGTGAGGAAATCCGGACTCAACACCGGCGACGCAGGGGCTTGCGGGCCAAGGCGCTCCCGTAGGTGGTCCTTCATCTTCATTGCTGTTCTGTCGAACGTCAGCCACCATGCAAGGTAGCCCATGGGTGATGGTCCAATCGTCCTCCGATACTCGATGACGCCGACTGAGTTTTCGACGTCGTGGGCAACCAGGCGAGACCGCGTCCCTTGCTCGGCTCCGTAATCACCTCGTTGACGCCTTCTCTCGTGAGTCTCATTCCATAGTTCCTGAACTGCACCCCGGAGTTCGGTCGATGCGGCATTCGAGTACTCCAGAAGACTCTTGGTCTCGATAGAGAATTCGTCGGCAAGGTAGTCGCTGACGTCCTGCAACGGCTGTTCTCGTCCACAGATGTTCCGTTGCCAGTCCAGGAATTCAGTCTCTGGTCGGCCCGAGAGCACGAAGGCCGAATAAAGGAAGGGCACCCTTCCTGACCAAGTCGACGTTCTGTTGTGACCATAAGCAACCGCCAGGTTGAGGTGTCTTTCAACTTCTTCAACGACTCCGTCAGTTACATATAGAAGCAACCCTGCGTCTACCGCTGCGCGCATCAGAATCGTAAAGTGGCGCTCTTCCGGATCGTCTACCAGGCTCTCTCCGATAAGGGGCAGGATCGCGGTGGTGTCCATCCATATGTCGCCTTCACTGAAGACGTTGAGCACGACTTTCTGGACGTCCGGGGTTTGTTTTAGGAATGCGAAAAGCGTGTATGCGTCGGCTAGTCGCCGAAGATGCGACTGTGTTTGCGGCGAAGGCTGTTCCAGTACGTGCATTATGGCCGCGGCCGCGGCATCAGAACTGAGTTCATGGATGCCACCATTTGCTGTAATTCGGTCCGCTATGCCTACAGGGCTGAGTTGGAACGGTGCTCCTGTTTCCACGGCTTCGGCAAAAGACTCACCTCGTTCCAGGAGTGTTTCTTCCAACACTGTTCGCAGTTGCCGGGAAATCTCCGTCAACTGTGCTTCGCTCAGTGCCTTCGGTGCTTCGACGGCTCGAACCGCCGCAATGAGTTTCGCATCGAGGGCAGCTTCATCAAGAAGGAATTTGGCTGTCTGATCATTTATCCTCTTGGCCTCCTCAAAACTGAGATGGTACGTGTCCTCGGCCCCGGACGCTGATTTGTGTTGTTTGATGGGGCCCTTCCGAGACAGGCGGTTCAATGCGCTCAGGGTCAGAGCATCGACCTGCCCTCGCTTCCCCACGGGCATGCGGAGGGCGACGCCATCTTCGATTTCGCTCAGGCTGAGCCTGTTGTATGTGTTCGAATCGTGAAGCGCCCCCAAGACCAATGACTCGAAGCAGCTCTTGGTAAGACTCTGATCGGTTGCCTGATCTTCGCCGTCGAGAGCCAAGTGCAGCACCGCGACCTTGCTCTCATCGGCGGTCAAGGTCGATATTCTTTCGAGGACCCCTCGTTTGGACAGGAACGGATCCACAAATCGCTGAGCCAGCTCTTCACTGGCCACTCGTCGTTGCGGATAGGACTTCTCGCGGTCCACAAACCACGACCGGTCCCGGATGTCTACGGTTATATTCCGATCACGTCGAGACTCTTCCCTGAGTTCATCGGCAGCCGGACCAATCACCTGGTTAGTCAGATAGATCATGGTGCTGACCGACGGAAAATTCTTCTTGAGGGTGTCCAGCGTGCTCGTAATTTTCGACTTCCAACTCACCGTGACAGAGTACTGAAATGCAACTTTTGGCACCCCGTCAATCGTGAATATTTCGGCGTCTCTACCCTTGTCTCCGTTCGGAGCTGCCATCGTCCGCAGGGCTGGATATTCGACGGCTAAGAACTCCGACGCGAACGATTCGAATATCTCCCAGTCTCCAGGGCCAATCCGTTCTAGGGCGAGAGACAATCGCGGGTTCGGCATGACCGAATCATAACCACCACAAACCGTCCTTGAACATCGCCCCAAAGCTCGATAGCCGATTGATTTTCGGGGGAGCGGCGGCCCGGTTCCGGTGCTTTGCCTCGCGACCGGCCGCCACATTGATGGGTCCGGGTGGGCCCGGACGCAGTCACGCACCGTCGAGACGATCGAGGCAGGCCGGACACGGCGGACCGACGATCGAGGAGCTTCGCGAAGGGACAGTAGCTCATGCAATTCACACTCCCGGCTGGCTGCTTTGGTCAAAACTTCCGCGCGGAATCACGTGTAAACAGCCCGTTGACTTTCGCGTCTCCTGCGAGGACCATGACGAGTGGGAGTCAATGATGGGGGGGATAACTCAAAGTCTGACGTGCCAAAAATATGCATCTGTGCCGATTATTCCCGCGCCAAATTTCAGGTTGCCGCGGAATATCACTTACGCCGAAGCTCATGCTTCCGCGTCTGTTAGACAGCTCCGAATCTGGGGATCAACGGAGAGAAAATGATTAGCAATTCCTTCAAGCCGGTTGCAGACGCGCCCGGTGTTTTTACATCTGAACCTCTAGCGTTCGGCCAGAGCGATCGAATTCGTGCAATGGTGCACGGTCGGGCAGCACTGTTAACAGCTGAATGCGATGCAGAACGCAAGACGCCAGATCTCGTGGTCTCAAGGACAGCGAGCCCTGGGTTTGAGGCAGCTGCGTTCAGTCTGTCGGGTATATGGGACGCGGCTAAGGACCTCACCGGTCGCGCTTGGGACGCAATTAGCGATGTTCTGACTAACGAGGGCGGCAGCGGCGGTGGCGGTGGCGGTGGCGGCGGTCCTCGCATAATAGCGAGCACGGACGAAGCCGAAATCGTCACAACCACTCGAGCGCCGGCACTGTAGGTAAACGAGACCAAACGCAGCGGACGACGGCGGGAGTCCCGCCGTCGTCCGCTTTGTGCGAAGGTGCCGCTGACCCGCCGGGCGGCTACTTGGGGCGGGCGGCCAGGGCGGATGCCAGGCCGTGGCCGCACCCTGCCCTCAGCCGCTGGCTCCCGCCCTTCGAGCGAGCTTATCGCCAGCCGGTTCGACCATCTAAGTCGCCGTCCTCGTAGAACTCAGACCGACACTCCTTCCCATCCGGGCGCAAACAAGGAATGATCTTATTGATCAGTAGACTTACTAATTTGGTTGCGACTGAAGGAGTGAATATGAGGGCACTTACCTGGCAGGGAAAGCGGTCGGTCAGCGTGGAGATGGTTCCGGATCCGGTCATTGAGAAGGGGACGGACGCCATCGTCAGGATCACCTCATCGGCCATATGCGGCTCGGACCTCCACCTGTACGAGGTCCTTGGCCCCTATATGAAGGCCGGCGACATCCTGGGGCACGAACCCATGGGCGTCGTTGAGGAGGTCGGCTCCGAGGTCAGGAACCTCAAGCCGGGCGACAGGGTGGTCATCCCCTTCAACATCTCCTGCGGCCATTGCTGGATGTGCAAACAGGGGCTGCAGTCCCAGTGTGAAACCACCCAGGTCCATGCCCACAACAGCGGGGCGAGCCTGTTCGGGTTCTCCGAGCTCTACGGTTCGGTCCCCGGTGGGCAGGCGGAATACCTGCGCGTGCCCCACGCCGACTACGGGCCGATAAAGGTCGGGCACGAACTGCCTGATGAGCGGTACCTCTACCTCTCCGATATTCTTCCCACCGCCTGGCAGGGAGTGAAATACGCCGACGTCCCCGCCGGCGGCACACTGGCCGTCTTTGGTCTCGGCCCGGTGGGGCAGTTCGCCAGCCGCGTCGGTCGACACCTGGGTCAGCGCGTCATCGCCATCGAGCCGGTTCCGGAACGCCGCCGCATGGCCGAGCGGCACGGGGTGGAAACGATCGATTTCACAAAGGACGTCAGCGACCAGCTTCGCGATATGACGGATGGAAGGGGCCCCGACGCGGTCGTCGACGCCGTCGGCATGGAAGCGCACAATTCGCCCGTCGGCGCCTTTGCGCAGAATGCGGTGGGGCTCTTGCCGGATGCCTTGGCAAAGAAGGCCATGGAGACTGCGGGCGTAGACCGCATGACGGTCCTCCATGCAGCGATCGACTCCGTGCGCCGGGGAGGCACCGTTTCGCTAAGCGGGGTGTACGGGGGTACAGCGAGCCCCATGCCCCTGCTGAGCATGTTCGACAAGCAGATCCAACTCCGGATGGGCCAGTGCAACGTCCGCCGGTGGACGGACGAGCTGCTCCCGCTCGTGGAAGATTCCGCAGACCCGCTCGGCGTCATGGACCTGAAGACTCACGAGGTCGACCTCGACGGTGCCGCGGCCGCCTACGAGATCTTCCAGAAAAAGGAAGACGGCTGCATCAAGGTGGTCCTGAAGCCGTAGCGAAGATGTCCCCGCTCCGGGAGATCTCCTCAGGTCTTCCGTCAGCCGGACCCAAGCGCTGCTGGGCTCCCCATTCGACGGGAACGGGAGCCCAGCTAGGCGACCTCGGTGAAGAGGAATCCCGCCGGCGTCCGCTTGTGTGTGAAACGGCCGCTATTCGCCGGCGGGTTGGAATAACTCGACAACGTTCCCGGACGGGTCCTCCAGCAGGATCTGCTGTCCGCCTGGGCCCTTGACAATGTCGTTCCGGAACGTGACGCCTGCGCCGCGCAACCGCTCCACTTCGGCCGCGATATCGCCCACGATGAGGTGAATGCGGTTCCACCCTCCCGGCACGGGCACCGTGCCGTCCGGCATGGGACGGCCTGCCGAGCTGGCCGGCCCGCTCAGGAGGAGCCGCAACCGGCCGCGGGTGACGTCGGCGAACGCCGGCGCGGCGCTCATCCTGACGGTGAATCCGAGATGCGTTGTATAGAAGTCGACCGCGGCATCGACGTCGGCCACCATGTACCGGACGCTCACCAGCTCCGTAAGGTCGTTGGGCATTTCCAGCTCCTTTCCGAATTCGTTTGGTTAGTGCTCGATGGAGATAGATCACACTGTCGATCTGTTTCGCACCCAGCGCAAGCCCACGACGGCGGGAGGTTCGCTACGCCCGGGAGGCGCCGGGGCCGGACTCCAGCAGCCCGCCGCCGGCCCAGCGCCTGAGCGCGAGCTTTTCGGCGTCGTCGAACTCCATGAGGGCCAGCCGGCACAGCTCTTCCACGTTTCGGGTCCACGCGGCAGCGAGTTCCCGCGCTGAAATCTCCCCTGCGAGGGAGCCGCCGGCGTACACCACGCCCTGGATCACGAAGTTGACGGCAGAGCGGGACACCGGCTGCCCGGCCGCCACGCAGTCGTCCCGAACGGAGCGTGCCAATTCGCTGCGGTTGCCCGAATGGTCGCGCAGCTTCACCGCCAGGGACAGGAAGACCTGTCTGAACTGTTCTGCCGACAGCGCCGGAACGTCCGTGACCCGGGTGACCTGCTCCTCGATCGCGGGCCGGGCGTCTGAGGCCAGCGAGGAGGGCTCCGGGGAAAACCGCTTCGCGTCCCACACCCAGCCGGGCGACGGCGTGGACGAGTATTGGACGCCCTGGCCGATCTGGGCGATCCAGGCCCCGAACTTGCCGTGGCCGCCCCAATCTGTCTTCAGCGACGGGTCCGCGGTGAGGGCCCGGTGCGCCGCGACCGCTCCCGTGACCGGACCCGGCGCGGCCTGCACCAGGGCCCGGACCTCGTCGGCGGCCGACGTCGCGGACCCGGGCGTGCCCGGGACGGTGCGGAGCGGGGCGCCAAGTCCGGCGGACGGGACCATGCGGGGGATGCCGGCCGCTGTCCCGTTGAGGATTGCCACGAAATCGTGGGACTCCACCACGCTGTCGGCCATCTCCCGGTACGCGAACGCCACAGCGCCGGCAGCGATGACGGTGGTCATCCGGTCGGCCGCCCGGAACCGCTGGACCAGCGAGGTGAAGTCGGCGTCCGCAGACGCGACGAAGAACTCCTCAATGTGGGCCGCGCCGGCCAGGGCATCCATTGCGTCCAACACCAGGTTGATATCGGTGCTGGACTTGCCCCGCTGGGTCAGGGAGGGGCAGTCGATCACACGGAAGCCCGCGCGGGTCCAGTACGGCCGGTACTTGGAGTAGATCACCGGATTGAGATAGCAGTTACGGATCAGGAAGCGCCGGGATTCTTCGCCCGCGCCGCCGGCGGCCAGCGCCTCCGTCCAGTGCTTGGGGTCCTCGGCGAATCTCTTCGCGGCCGCCGGGTCCAAGGCCATCAGGCCCGTATAGACGTTGTCGAAGTCCACGAACATCGCGGCACGGATGCCAGGCCGCCGGGACTGGGGGAGGAGATCACTCATCGGCTCAGTGTGCCAGCAGGAGGGCAGCAGGTGCCAGAGGGTGCCGCTCAGCCCGGCAGTGACTGCCCGCTGGACGCTGACTCCCACCTGTATTCAATCCAAACCGAAAAGTCGTGGACGCGTTCGAACATTGAGCGCGGCCCGGCGCCGTCGGCAGCTATCCACAGTATTTGATCGTCAGATGTCACGCCGTCGACCCTTCCTGTTCGTACGGGTCTGTCTCCGAGGCGTATTTCGACAATTTCCCCGTCCAAGGGCGCCCAAATCGCTTGCCGGTGGACCCTATTTTTCACTGCGCAGCGCGGGAACCTCCGGGAAGCACGCCAGCGCCGTTTCATGGGCGGCCCGCAGCGCGTCCTGAACGGGGAGTGCGCGATGTTCCTCGGACAGGATTTCCACGCCCCAGGGACCGTTGAAGCCGATGGATTTCAGTGTCTGGATGAACCCTGAGACATCCTGGTCTCCCTGTCCGCAGAGGCGGCGATTGTCGCGGGTGTCTTCGAAAAGGGAACCTCTGATCGCCGTATCCGCGTCATTGAGTTCCACTCCGAAAATCTGATGGGCCTCGAGGCTGCCGGACAACGCGTCCAAGGAGGTTCCGGCGCGGAAGACATGCCAATAGTCGACGACCAGCCCGCAACCGGGCATGTCGACGTTTCGCATGAGATCCGCCGCAGCCGGCACCGATCCGACCATCGAAAATGGCATCGGTTCCAGAGCGATGCGCGTCCCCCGAAGCGCGGCTTCAGCGCTCAGGCGGCGGAGGGGTTCCACCAGGAAATCGAGCTCCTCCAGGGGTTCGCCGATAGTCGTTCCCACTTTTATGAAGCGCGCACCGAGTGTCTCGGCGGCTTCCAGAAGGAGGTCGAACTGGGGCCGCCACCGATGCGCGAGGCTCTCGTCCCACCAGTCGCTGAGGAGCTCAACTTCCACATGGCGGAGGCCGGCGTCGTCGATGAGGCTCCGCAGGGCCGGAAAGCCCAAGGCTGAGCGCGCGGCGGCGAGGTCGTCATGGGCGAGCCCGAAGCCTGACCACCCGGTGGAGGCGATGGCTTCGAGACGGTCGGCGATGGGCACTGGGCTGGTCTCGGGGATCTGCAGCGGCGCCACGGCGCCGGCGCTGGTCCAACACGATGCGACAAGTTCCAGAGCATGGGGCTTGGTCATTCTTCTCCTTTGAAGCAAATCCGGGCTGCCGCCGGGAGCGGTCAGTGCGATGTAAGAATGAAACCACACATTGTTGGAACGTTCCATTGACATTCAGAATATTCCCGATCTATGGTTGGAACGTTCCATCGTGAGAGGTGGATCACCATCGTTCACAAACCGGCGGCCTCCGTTTTCCTCCATGCCACGGCATGACACAGAAGCGTTCCGAGGGCCGAAAAGGCGCGAATCAAAGGAGATTTCACGTGGCAAAGTTCACTTGGCGGAGGGGCGTTACAGCACTCGCCGTCGTTCCGCTTCTGGCGTTGGCGGCATGTTCGAGCAGCGGCGGCAAGCCGGCAGATTCAGGCGCTACGGCCGGCGGGGGCCAGGCCGTGGATACCCCGCGCATCAAGGTCGCGATGATCACGCACGCCGCGGCGGGTGACACGTTCTGGGACATCGTTCGCAAGGGCGCGGAAACCGCCGCGAAGAAGGACAACGTGGACCTTCTGTACAGCGGTGACGCTGAAGGCGGACGCCAGGCTCA
Source organism: Arthrobacter sp. P4_F11 (assembly GCF_056401395.1). Lineage (NCBI taxonomy): Bacteria > Bacillati > Actinomycetota > Actinomycetes > Micrococcales > Micrococcaceae > Arthrobacter > Arthrobacter sp. P4_F11. The sequence continues at coordinate 1,054 of NZ_JBFUJK010000013.1, read as the reverse complement.
GCTCGTGCAGCAGGCCATTGACCAGAAGGTCGACGGCATCCTCGTTACGCTCGCCAAGCCCGAAGCGCTCAAGGACGTGGTGAAGAAGGCGGTGGACGCGGGGATTCCTGTGGTCAGCTTCAACGCCGGCGAAGATCAGTCAAAGGCCATGGGGGCAATTACCCACTTTGGCCAGAGCGACAAGCTCGCCGGCGTTACCGTCGGACAGCGGCTCGCGTCCGAGGGCATCAAGCACCCGATCTGCGTCATCATGGAGCAGGGCCACGTGGGCCTCGAGAACCGCTGCGCCGGAGTCAAGGAGCAGGTACCAGGATCGGAGATCCTCAACGTCAACGGCGCCGATATGACATCAGTTTCCTCCACGGTCAGCGCGAAGCTCCAGTCCACCCCGGATGCCGATGCCATTGTCGGCCTCGGTGCCCCCTTCACGCTGACGATTGTCAAAGCTGTCAAGGAGTCCGGAAGCAAGGTCAAGGTTGCCTCCTTTGACCTCAACGGTGAGCTGGCAAAGGCCATCGAAGACGGAACTGTGGAATTCACCGTGGACCAGCAGCCCTACCTGCAGGGCTACGGTGCTGTGGACTCGGTCTGGCTGAACAAGGTAGGCGGCTTCAAGGTAGGCGGGGGACAGCAGGTCTATACCGGTCCTGCCGTCGTGGACAAGTCCAATGCGGCTGATGTCCTGACCTTCGCCGAGCAGGGTATCCGCTAACAGCCCGCTGGCCGGGCCGGTTCGCGCCGGCCCGGCGGCTAGGAGACTTATCATGACCATCACCCAGACCAAGACAAAGTCGCCGGCGCCCGATGAGCGCGTCGCCAAGCGCAGTCCGTTCCAGAAACTGCTCGGACGTCCCGAGGTCGGTGCCCTGGTGGGCGCGATCGTCCTCTTCATCTTCTTCGCGTTGGTGTCCCCGACCTTTACCCAGCCCGGTGCCCTGGCGACCATCCTGTACGGGTCCTCCACGATCGGGATCATGGCGGTGGGGGTGTCCTTGCTGATGATCGGCGGCGAGTTCGACCTCTCCACCGGCGTCGCCGTGATCACCTCGGCGCT
>NZ_JBFUJK010000012.1:0-145201 GCF_056401395.1 Arthrobacter sp. P4_F11 | reverse complement strand
CTTCCCAGCCAGTTCGGCGATGGAATGCCGGGCCCAGAACTCCGCCCCGACCGTGCGCAGGGTGTTCTCCTCCGCCACCGCCTTCGCGCCGTTCTCGCAGAACTCGGCCGCCTTGCGCTTCTTGTCCGATTCCGGCCACGCGCAGCCCGGACAGTCGAAGCCGCCGCGCTGGTTCAGCCGCAGCAGCGACTGGGCCGTCCGGGACACCCCGGCCTGGGCCACGGCGCGCTCCAGCGCCACCATCACCGCCTTAACCCCGGCCGCCTCGGTTTTGGGCTTGTGGACCGAGAGCTCCTCCTCGTTGATATCTGCAACGGGTGCGGGCTGCCTACCGAACATCACTGTCTACCTTTCTTTGCGCAACACCACTGAGCGGCACTGCTTTTGGTACTTCGCGACTGCCCCTTATGTGATGCGCGGGGCCGGAAAGCCTGTCGAGAAGTGAGCGAGAAGGTTCGGCGAACGTGTCTGCGCTGAGGCTGCGGACGCCCTTAACCAGCATGGTTTAGAGTTCCCTGCAGAACGGCGCGCAGCTATCCCACGATGGTAGGGATGGCACTTGAAACAAGTCACCATACAGTTCGTCAAAACATGAGCCTCTGGCTGTACAAATCGCCCGAAACAGCTCAGGCATGGCCCGTAGGATTAGCCCTGTAACTGACTCCTTCCACATCCGGCGTGCCCGCACCAGCGACGTGTCCGCCATCAAGAAGTTGGTGGCGCCCTTGGCCGAACAGCGGATTCTAATGGCGAAGGAGTCCGTGGCTTATTACGAGAGCCTGCAGGAGTTCCAGATCGCCGAGTCCAGCGATTGCGAGGTCATCGGCTGCGGCGCACTGCACGTCATGTGGGAGGACCTAGCAGAGGTCCGTACCTTGGCAGCTTCCAAAGATTGGCGCGGCAAAGGCGTGGGGCATGTGCTGCTGGAGAACCTGCTCGAAGAGGCCCGCGCATTGGGTGTGGCCCGCGTTTTCTGCCTCACCTTCGAGGTGGACTTCTTCAAGGGCCACAACTTCGAGGTTATGGCAGACCAGTCCGCTGTGGACCCGGTGGTGTACTCGGAACTCCTTCGCTCACACGACGAAGGCGTTGCGGAGTTCCTGGACCTCGCCCGCGTGAAGCCCAACACCCTAGGCAACACGCGCATGATCCGATTCCTCTAGGACCGCTCGAGGGTAACTCAAAAATCGATCCCTACTAAGGCGCCAGTTCACACATCGGGAGTCCGCTACGCGTTCTCCGTGTGGTCCTCGGTGTCTGAAGCAATTGATCCGCTCCATGTGGAAGGCGCGATGATCATATGCCCAAAGACACTCGGACCCGACAGCACCGTGGAGAAAGTCCGTAGTTTTCTCGCTGACGCGGGTCCGGCAGCGAAAACTGCCGGACCCGCCGAGTTCAAGGCCCTTCATATCTAATGTGTGAGGGCAGGATCAAGCTCTTCATCGGCCGGGTCGATGGTCTGTTCGGAACTGATCAAACGCGGCGGTGAGAGTTTGTAGGCGCCGTAGTACACGCCCGCCGCCAGGGCCATGGTGATCAGGGGAGTGAGTTGGGAAACTACCGGCCACGCCGTCTGTTCGGTGAGTGCAATTCCCACTGCTGAAGCAAACACCCAGGCTACTGCCCCGGGGCTGATTCCCTTGAGATTGGCCGGCCGGATATCGGGGACCTTATCCTGCGCTTTCCAGTTCAGGCCAATGAATACCAGTGCGATGGCCACCCAGGCGGTGACAAAGACGCCCTGCCACGCCAGCGCCTTGAGGAGGTAACTCAAAACATCCGTGAGCATGAGCAAGAAGGCCAGGGCCCCGGTCACGATGACCCAGACAAAGCGAGGCAGGTCCAGCCTGAATACCCGGCTGGCAAAGGCCGACAGATTTTCCGATGCGAGGTAGTAGTTTGCCGTGTTGATGCGCGTCTGTGAAATGAGGATGACAAGGAGGCCAACCAGTCCCAGCGATGAGATAAACGCCTGCACGACGCCTGTTTCCGAGGCTTCAATGCGCCATGCGCTCATGATGTAAATGCCAACCAGCCCGTTCAGCCCGAACGTGAATGCGTAGAAAACCCAGCCGAATGTCACGGTTCCCAGGAACTTCTCGTCCTGCTGACGTCCCATCCTGGCATAGTCGAAGGTATACATCATCATGATGTAGACGCCCATGTAGATAAGGTACGACGTCAGCCAGCCCGGCAGCGCCGACGAGACGGCGGCCTGGCCAATCCAGTCCGTAGGGACGCCCCTGATAAGGGTGGCCGCGACGACCACTGCGATCAGGCCGGCAACATAAAGCGGGAGGAGGACACCGTTGAGTTTGTCCAGCCAGTTCTGCACGCCACCCAAGGCCAGGGGAATGGCGTAGATAACCACCACGGCATACCAAATGAAGATGCTCCCACCGAAGAACTCGTGGAACGCGACGGCAATGATGGATCCTTCGAACACCGCATAGTAAATGGCCGTGGCTGCGAATATCAGAGACGCCAGCGCGGAACCGACGAGTCCGAAAAGGGTACGGGAGAAGAGGCTGACTGTGAGCCCTGTCCGCGCCGCATAGCGTGAGAGAACCTTGTTGATGGCACCGTAGGTGACAACGGTTAGCGCCATTCCGATGAGGGTGTTCACGACGCCGACTGCTCCTGCTGAAGCGACGGCGACGTATATCCAGAACATGGCGGAGAACACCGCCCACCAAGCCATCGTTAGGGACCATCTTCCGGCACGCATACTTGCTGGTAGGACATAGTTTGAGTACGACAATTTCGCACCTTTCACAGCAGTTGAAGTAGCTAGGGAGGGTGAGGCTTAGCCTCGGAACGCTCGAGGAGCAGCACCTGGCTTTGGTACGCGGGGTTCGAGCCGGGGTTCGCTTCCTGCAAAACTGGGTACTTTCCCTGCCCTGGTCACGGATCCATTGCGATTGCAGGACAACGAGGTGCCGGGCCCGCCGATGCGATCAGCGTCGGCGGGCCCGTTGTGGGTCAGAATGCGCTTAGTGCCAATGGGACGAGGAGCGCTTCTCCATGCTCTTGCGAAACTCCGAGGTGGTCTCGGGGAAAAGCTCCCCGGTGCCCCAATCCAGAATCACGCCGTGGCGGCGGATCACGTCGAGCATGTCCACCTCTCCGGCGCGGTACTTCGCAGCCACGTCGACCGGATCGGCGGTCAGCCAGCCGGGGCGGTCGGTGCGGATCTGCTGGCGCAGCTCGTTGCTGGCTGCGTGGTCGATCTCGAACTGGTCCAGTTCGCGGTCGATTTCGCGGATGATGACGCCGTAGTCCTTCGCTGCCCGTTCGATCGACACGTACTCGTCGATAACGTCTTCGAGGACTTCGTCGAGGGGGCGTTCCAGGGGATCGCCGTAGCCGCCCCCACCGGCGGACGGGCGTGTGAATGAGTCGCCGGAGTGCAGCGGAACGGCTGAGAAATTGGACCCGAGGAACTTTTCCTGATCGGTGCCCTTGTTCATCCAGACACCGTGCGGGATGGATGGCAGGCCGCCTTCGATACCCCAAGTGATGGAGCGTGCACGGTCGCAACAGTAGCTCATCACGGTCTTCGTCGCGTCGACCAGAGTGCCGCCCTTTTCGATGCCGAGGCCGCCTCGGAATCTACCGGGCCCGCCGGAGTCGGTGCCGATCTGGTGAACGGTGGTCAGGACGGGTGAGAGCCGCTCCTGGCCCTCGATGGGCTGGACGGCCAAACCGGGACCGAAGACCGGAGCGGTGGCGCTGGCCCCGTCTTTGGAGGCTCGACCACCCCAGCCGCCGGCCATCCAGTCGTACCACATGAAGTAGGGGTCATCGTCGGTGCGGCCGTCGCGGCCACCCACCAGGAGGTATTCGAGGTTGAACGCACATGCCATGGCGCGCTCGGGCATGATCTGGGACCACAGCTCGAAGATTCCGTTCATCAGCTTTTCGTAGGGACCGGAGCAGAACCCGGTGACCGCGAAGGGCCACCCGGCATTGACCACGGTCCCCTCCGGCCCGATTTCCGCATCGACGGCGGCGTAGAAACCGGAATTCAGAGGAACGTCCGGGAAGAACGTCTTGGTGCCGGCGTAGATGGCAGAGTGGGTGGTGCCGTAGCCGGAGTTAAGGAAGGTTTCGACTGCGGGTGCGGAACCGGTCAGGTCGTAGTGGATGCCCTTGCCGTCCAGCGTCAGCTTGATCTTGATGGGCACCAGGCCCTCGCCCTTGCCCGGATCGAAGTCGATGTAATCGGTGGTCTCCCAAACTCCCTGCGGCAGGGATTCCAGGCGGCGCAGGACGATCCGTTCAACGTAGTCTTGGGTTTCCTGCATCGCGGCGACGACCGTCGATTTGGAGTATTTGTCCACCAGGCGGAGGACTTCACGCTCGCACACGGCAGTCGCTTCTGACTGGGCCTGGAGGTCACCCATCGCCTGGCGCGGTGCCCGAGTGTTCGACACCAGGAGCTGGGCGACGTCGTGAAGGAAGACACCCTTGCTCCAGATCCGCACGGGAGTGATCCGCAGGCCTTCGCCGAAATGTTCCTTGGCGTTGACATCGAATGAACCCGGAACGTTGCCGCCAATGTCAGCCCAGTGGCCCTTGTTCTGGGCGAAGGCGATCACCTCACCGTCGGAGAAGATCGGCCGAATGAAGCTAACGTCGTTGAAGTGTGTGCCGCCCCGGTACGGGTCGTTGATGGCGAACACGTCCCCCGGATGAATGTCTTTGCCGAATTCTTCGATGACGGCCTTGCACTGGAAGTGCAGGGTACCGACGTGGACGGCAATGTCGCCGCTGCCCTGCATGACGGTGTTTCCATTCGCGTCACAGAGAGCGGAGGAGAAGTCGCGGGAGTAAATGACGAAGGAATAGCAGGTCCGGAGAATCTGCTCGCTCATCAGGTCGACGCTGGTGACGAAGGCGTTTTTCAGCACCTCGAACGTCACGGGGTCAAGGCCTGATGCCTGCCGTGCATCGGTGTGGGCAACATGGAGATCTGGAATGGTGATCACGTCGGTCATGATTGGGCTTCCTGCTCGTCTTTGAACTCTGTGAGGTGGATCCGGATGTTGAGCCACTCGTCGATTTCGGCGGTGGTGCGCGGGGGCACGACCGTCGTGGAGTCAAGCTGGTCGACGATGGCGGGACCTTGGAACGTCGCGCCGGCACCGAGCTTGGTGCGGTCGTAGACGGGCGTATCGACCCAGCCGTCCTCACCGAAGTACACCGGCCGGACCGAATCGGGCTCGCCAGGCTCGGAGACCCATTCCGTGGCCGGAGCGAAGGAGGGCTTGGGCGTCTTGCCGACAGCGGAGAGCTGCAGCTGGTAGATTTCCACGGGCTGGTCATCCTGGCGGAATGCAAATTCGCGCTCGTGCTGCTGGTGGAAGCTCTGGATGGCTTCTTCCAGAGCACCGTCGCCGGTTCCCATATTCACGGCCAGCGAACGCCACTGTCCCTGGTAGCGCATGGAGATGATCCGCTGCAGGATCGAATTCTCCGCGGATACGCCTTCGTGGCGGAGCCGGGCGGTGGCCTCCGTTTCGAGGGCCTTGTACTTGCTCTCCAGGTCTTCCGGATCGGCGTCGGCGGCAACGGCCGTGTACATCGCGGACAGATCGTGCCTGATATCCACCAGGAGGCAGCCCAGTGCGGACGTGACGCCGGGGTTGGGCGGTACGACGACGGTGGGAATGTTCAGTTCCCTGGCAACCTCTACGCCGTGCAGGGCGCCCGCGCCACCGAAGGCGAGCAGCGCGAAGTCGCGGGGGTCATAGCCGCGGCGGATGGAGATCAGGCGGACGGCGTCAGCCATGTTGGCGTTCGCGACTTGGAGGATAGCGTGGGCGGCCTCCTCTTCGCTCATGTCCAGCGGTGCAGCGATGGCACGCTTGATCACCGCCTGCGAGAGCCCGCGGTCCAGCGTCTTCGCGCCGCCGGCCAGGGTGGATCCCAGCCTGTTCAGGACCACGTTGGCGTCGCAGTTGGTCGGCTCTTCGCCGCCCATGTTGTAGCAGGCGGGTCCCGGATCGGCACCCGCGGACTGCGGGCCGTTGCGCAGCGAACCGGCAATGTCAATGTGCGCAATCGAGCCGCCGCCGGCGCCGATGGTGAGAACCTCGATGCTGGGAAAGACGATGGGGTGGCCGTATTCAACCTGCCATTCCTTGGTGATGCGGAGCTCACCGTCGGAGACCAGGGCAATATCGGTAGACGTGCCGCCCATGTCCAAGCTCACGGCGTTTTCAAAGCCACACTGCTGGGCGATGTGCTTCGCCGCGATGGCGCCGGCTGCGATTCCGGACGCTGCGAGGCGCACCGGGTAGCGTTTGACCATGCGCGGGGTCATGGAACCACCGCCGGAGTGCAAGAGCAGGAGGTCGCCGTCGTAACCGCCGGTTTTGAGCTCATCGGCGAGGCGGCTGACGTAGCCGGACACCAGGGGTCCCAGCACGGCGTTGGAGACGGCGGTGTTGAATCGGTCGTGCTCGAAGATTTCGGGCAGGATCTCGGCCGAGGTGGAGACCGTGGCTTCCGGAAGTTCCTCTTCCAGGATTTTCCGCATCCGGATTTCGTGCTCGGCGTTGGCGTAGGAGTTGATGAAGCAGACGGCGATGGTTGTGACGCCGCGCTTACGGAGCACCGCGGCCAGACGGCGGGCTTCCTCTTCGTCCAGGGGAGTGACGATGTTGCCGGCGTAGTCAATACGCTCGGTCACCTCGAACCTGTCGCGGCGGCGGATGTAGGGACCGGTTACGTCGTTGTAAGCGTCCCAAAGGTCGTCTTTCGTACCGTCCCGGATCTCGATGACGTCCCTGAACCCCTTTGTCGTAACCATGGCTGCGGGGGGAAAGTTCCGGGTAATCAGGGCGTTCGTTGCTACCGTGGTGCCGTGTGAGAACAGCGACACGTCCGCCAGATTGATCTCGGCACGTTCCACCCCGCTCAATATCGCCAGCATGGGGTCAGCGGGTGTCGATGGGACCTTGGTGACACGCATGCGTTGTGTTTCTTCATCGAAAATGCAGACGTCAGTAAATGTGCCTCCGACGTCGACGGCGACTCTGAGATTGGACATCTATTTTCCTCCAGGGCTGATTGGGTACCAACAACCATCCGCTGTGATGTGAGTCTCTGTCACTGGCGAAACTAAAATAACGGGGAGAGACCGTTGTGAGATTTACAATCAGCTTCCACTCGGCCTCCCGTCCCTTTCAGCCAGGAGGCCAGATGCCCGACAAGCCCCCCGTCACTCTTCATGATGTGGTATCAGAAGCTCCCTTAGGCTTGGCCCCGGTAGTTCCGGGCAACCCGGCCGCAGTCATAACGGGAGCCCACACAAGCGACATCCACAATCCGGCGGCCTGGCTGGAGCCGAACACTGTTCTGCTGACCACCGGGTTGAGGTTTGTGAACGCCGAACGGGACGAACTGCTGGCCGTGAGACTCGTAGAGGATCTAAGGAAAGCCCGGGTGGCAGCTGTATTTTTCGGCATCGGGGTCTACTTTGACCAAGTGCCCGCCAAGCTGGTTTCGGCCTGCAAACAAGCCGGTTTCCCGTTGTATACCGTGGCGCCCGATGTGCCCTTCCACCGCATCGAGAACTTCATCAACAAGTCGCAGGCATCTCCTGACGCCTACCTGCAAAAGCGAGCACTGTGGCTAAGCAATGACCTGCTGCAGAGCATTTCTGCTGAGGATCCGGTCAAAGCCCTCATCGTCAGACTCGCCACAGCATGCCGGGGCACAGCGGTGCTTTACGAAGATTCTGGACGAATCGTCGAATCCTCCGGTGACGGCCCGACTCACTTGATCTGGAAAGAGTTGCGCAACCGCAAAAACGAGTCCGATCCCATAGTGATAGGCCAGTGGGAAGTCATGGCCCGGCCACTGGTGCTTCGAGGCGATGGCTTCACCCTGGCCGTGGCCAGTAGAAACCACCGCGTACTGAAGGACCTCGGAGACGTCCTGCTGGAAACGACACAACGGCTCCTGGCCGCAATAAATGGGATCGCTCAGTTCTCAGATTCAAGAGAACGACACGAAAACACGCAGTTGCTCACCATGCTGCAAGACGGCGTTCCGGTGTCCCGCGAGTTCAGGCACTGGGAACGGATGCGCACATTCCGGTTCATACCCTATGCACCGATACGCGCAGTGGTCGCTGCAAATCTCGCCCAGCAGCCATTGGACCCTTCCTTTTCCGAACGACTTTTAAGAGGAGCCGAAACCAGCGGTCTGGGGCTCTTGCTGGCAGAGAACGGGCGAACACCCGAAAACCCGCCAGGCTTTCATGCGCTGGTCTCGGACTCATCAGCCCTGGACGCCTGGCTGGAGTTGACGGACAGGTCCGTTTTCGTCGGCCTGTCTGAACCCTATTCCGATCTTGCAAAGACCCCCGAAGCTTTCCGAGAAGCAGAAGCAGCAGCAGGAATTGCCCGCCGGCAAATCCAGGCCGCAACGACCACCGCCTCCGGAGCATATCGGGGGATCGTCCGGCTGGATGAAGTGGACCCGTCAACATGGCTCCTTGCACGTCGGCAGTCTCCACAGGATAAGGACAAGCTAAACAGGTTTGTTGAAGCCCTCAACGTCGACAGCGAACTGAAACAGACGGTCATCTGGTACCTGGTGAACGACTTGGACGTCGCGAAGGTTGCCAGTGTGTTGTTCGTCCACCCGAACACTGTCCGCTACCGTTTGAAGAAGGTTGAAAACTTGGTAGGCGGGTCGCTCTCGAGCCCGCGGATAATTGCCAACCTTTACCTCGCCTTTCATGATGAAATAGTTCCTTTGACCGAGCCATGAAGGGATCGAGGGATAATTAGAAACAGCCAGTAGGGCCCAGTACGGTTGCTGGGCCCCACGTTCAACGGCTCGGCCAAGCCGGCAGCTGGTGCCGCCGGCGCCGCAGGATGTTGCGCTAAGACCCGAAGTGAAAGATACAGTGGCGCTATGGATGACCGGCCACACCTTTGCGCGCAGATCCCACTACCAACCCGCGGGACCGGACTGTGAGTTCAGAATTGGCACCGCAGCCATCCTCCCGGGGAGCTCGGGCGGCCGTTTTTGCCCAGCTGTCCGGTGCTGGCCGTTCGGAGCAAGTCGCCCAGCGGCTCATCGATGCGATCCTCCTCGGTGTCCTCACACCGGGGGACCGGTTGCCCAGTGAAGCCGAACTGGCACAGCGGTTCGGTGTAGCCCTGGTGACGGCCCGCGAAGCACTAAGCGCCATGCGGGACGCCGGACTGGTGGAAACCCGACGCGGCCGCGAAGGCGGCAGCTTCGTCCTTCCTGTATCCCGGGCGCCGGAAGCACTGCTCTGGGCCCGACTGCGCGGCCTGGCCCGGGTCGATATTGAAGACAGCGCCGTCTACTTCGGGGTGCTCAGCGCCGGCTGTACCGAACGGGCCGCGGAGTTGGCATCGGACGAGGAGGCTGCCCGTCTGAGGTTATGGCTGGACAATGCCGACTTTGCCCAGGTGAGCGACGCTGCCCGGAACGCAGGTGGTTTCTACCTGGAAATCGCCGTCATCAGCCAGTCGCCGCGCCTTGTCCGTGAACAGATCCGCCTCCAGGCCGAATTTGGTTCCCTGCTGTGGCTCGGCGTGGCCGACGAAAATCTGCGCCGGAACATTTACGGGCAAAACGTGAAGATCGCGGAGGCGATTTCCGCCCATGACCCAGAGCAGGCCCGCGCGCTGGTGCGGGGTCAGCTGAGCGAACTGTCGAGTTGGTTGTTGGCAGCAAAAGAAAGAATTGAGCAATGAGAGCATGGCCATGCGCATAAGGGACAACGTGCCGGACGCTGAACGCGGGAGGGAATGCTCGGCCGCCATCGGTGCTCTTTTCACCGGCGTCTTCACCATGTTGGACAGCTGGCGCACAGCGGTGGAGAAGGCGGGGGCAGACAACGCCACCACCCGGATCGACTCGCTGGTGTACTCCCTGGTGGAGCCAGAGCTGACCGTGGCTGACCCCCTCGTGATCGGAGCAGGCTTCATCGCAGCTCCGGAAACAGCCCTCAGTCAGGCGCTGCATTTCGCTTGGTGGCTTGGCCCGCTGTCGGACAATCCCCTGCTGGGCACCACCACGAAGCCCAGCAGGCTGGACCTGGCGTCGCGCGAATACGCGGAGTACCTGCGGGACTTCAGGGCCTTTGAGTGGTATCAGGTCCCCGAAACCACAAGGGCCGGCCACATCACCGGCCCGTACGTAGACCATCTGTGCACCTGCGACTACATCCTGACCCTCACCGTGCCTGTGGGCGTCGGCGGGTCCATGCGCGGAGTCGTGGGGGCGGATATTCTAGTCAGGCGGTTGGAGCCTGAAGTGCTGCCGTTGCTGCGGGCCACGGAGTCGGCGATCGCACTGGTCAGCAGTAGCGGGCGGGTCATTTTATCTGTTTCGCCGACCCTGCGGGTCGGCTCCATCGTCTCCGAAGCCAGCGCCGCCAGCCGCGGATGGGACGCCGTCCCGTGCCCTGGCACACAGCTAAAACTTCTCATGGGAGAAAACATCTAAATTAAACATCCCATTCCAGATGAATTAGGTGTAGTCTCACTTAGGCGCTGTGAACCGCGTCACAGACCGGGCTTAAGCCCGTTGTCCTGATTCTTGCCTTTGGAAGGGAAACCCATGAGTGTGCGCGAGCTACACAACTTCGTCGACGGCCGATATGTCGAATCGTCCTCGACGGAAAGGCTGGAGATTATCAATCCGGCCACCGAAGAGGTCATCGCCAGAACACCCATTTCCAATGAAGTGGACGTAGCCGCGGCGTATGCGGCTGCCTCGGCTGCCTTCGAAAGCTGGGGCGAGACTACGCCGGCGGAGCGCCAGCGGGCGCTGCTGGGCATCGCCTCCGCGGTGGAGGCCCGCGCGGAGGACCTTGCGGACCTTGAATGCGCCGACACCGGCAAGCCCCGCGCTGGTATCGTCTCGGACGAAATTGATGTCCTGGTGGACCAGATCCGCTTCTTCGCCGGTGCCGCGAGGACTTTGGAGGGACGTGCTACGGCCGAGTATCTCGCGGACCACAGCTCCTCCATCCGCCGTGAACCCATCGGCGTGATCGGGCAGGTGGCCCCGTGGAACTATCCGCTGATGATGGCCACATGGAAGGTCATCCCGGCGCTGGCCGCCGGCAACACCGTGGTCCTCAAACCCTCGGATTCCACGCCCAGTTCCACCCTGCTGTTCGCCGAACTGGCCAGCGAATTCCTCCCCGCCGGCGCCTTCAACGTGGTCCTGGGTGACCGGAACACCGGCCGGGCGCTGGTGGCGAACAAGGTTCCGGGCATGGTGTCCATCACCGGATCGGTCCGCGCCGGCATGGAGGTGGCGGGAGCCGCTGCCGCCGACGTCAAGCGGGTACACCTTGAACTTGGGGGCAAGGCCCCCGTCATCGTCTTCAGTGACGCAGACATCACCGCGGCCGTCGAAGGAATCGTCCCGGCCTCGTTCTATAACGCCGGCCAGGACTGCACGGCAGCCACCCGCCTGCTGGTGCACGAGAGCATCCACGACGAGTTCGTTGCAGCCTTTACCGCAGAGGTCCAGGCCAATGCCAAGACCGGCACCCCGGACGAGGAAGGCATCCTCTTCGGGGCGCTCAGCAGCGCCGAGCACCTCAAACGGGTTGCGGGGTTCGTCAAGCGCCTGCCCGATCACGCTGTCGTGGAAACCGGTGGCAAGCGGCACGGAACGGTGGGCTACTACCACGAAGCGACAGTGGTGTCGGGCCTGAACCAGAACGACGAACTGGTGCAGGAAGAAGTCTTCGGACCGATCGTGACTGTACAGAAGTTCTCCACTGACGACGAGGCACTGAAGATGGCCAACGACGTGGACTACGGCCTGGCCTCCTCGGTCTGGACCCAGAACCACACCCGCGCCATGCAGTTCGCCAAGAAGCTGGACTTCGGCTGCGTCTGGATCAACACCCACATCCCGCTGGTCGCCGAGATGCCACACGGCGGCTTCAAGCAGTCCGGGTATGGCAAGGACCTCTCCATGTACGGCCTGGAGGACTACACCCGGATCAAGCACGTCATGAGCTACATCGGGCCGGGCAGCCGTGGGTAACGTCCGGACCCCGGCGGAGCCACCGGGTAAGAACATCGGCGACGGCGAACACCTCGCCGTTCTGGGTTACCAGGACACCTTCGAACGCTCCATGTCCCTGTGGGCCAACTTCGCCCTCGGATTCACCTACCTGTCGCCTCTGGTAGGCGTGTACTCGCTGTTCGCGATCGCCATGTCCACCGGCGGACCGCCGTCGGTGTTCTGGATCCTCATTGTCGGCGCCGGGCAACTGCTGGTGGCCCTGGTGTTCGGCGAGGTCGTCTCGCAATACCCCATTCACGGCGGCATCTATCCGTGGACCCGGCGGCTGTGGGGCCGGCGGTACGCCTGGATGTCAGCCTGGATCTACATCTGGGCCATGATCGTCACCATCACCTCGGTCGCACAGTTCGGCAGCGGATTCCTGGCGAGCCTCTTCACCTTCGAACTGACGCGGGAGGCCACGTTGTGGCTCTCCGTCATTCTGCTGGTTGTTGCGCTTGTACTGAACTTCACCGGAACCAGGACCCTGAGCCGGGTAGCCCGGATCGGTCTGGCCGCGGAGCTCGTGGGCGTCATCGCTGTCGGGCTGTACCTGGTGATATTCCAGCGCAAGCAGGAATTCGGCGTCTTCTTCAACTCCATGGGAGTCCAGGGGGATCAGCCGTACGCCGCCGCTTTCATGGGTGCCGCACTGGCGGGCCTGTTCCTGTTCTACGGGTTCGAGGCATGCGGCGACGTTGCCGAGGAAGTCAGCGACGCGGCCCGGCGCATCCCTCGGGCCATGATGATGACAATCCTGGTGGGGGGCGTCTCGGCATTGTTCTCCTTCTGCGGCTACGTGCTGGCGGCACCGAACCTGCGGGAAATCGTGAACGGCAAAGATGCGGACCCCATCCCCGCCATCCTCGAAGCGGCACTGGGGCCGATCGGCGCCAAGTTCTTCCTGGTCATCGCGCTCACCGCGTTCCTGTCCTGCGTCCTGAGCCTCCAGGCTGCGGCCAGCCGGCTCATCTATTCCTTCGCCCGCGACGGAATGATGCCCGGACACCAGTGGTTGTCCAAAGTCTCCGGAACGGCCAAGGTTCCCACCAACGCGCTGATCGTGGCATGCAGCATCCCACTGGCGCTGTGCGTCATCATCTATCTGGGTCCGAACGGACTCCTGACCCAGGTCACCTCCTTTGCGGTCCTCGGCATCTACGTCGCGTTCCAGTCCGTTGTACTGGCAGCGCTGCGACAGCGGATCAAGGGCTGGCGCCCGGCCGGGCCGTTCAGCCTCGGCGCCGCCGGCTTCGCCATCAATGTGGCCGCCCTGGCCTACGGCATCTTCGCCATGGTCCTGCTGGCCCTGCCCGGCAGCACCGGCGATTTCCTGGCCGACTGGACCGTTTTGACCGGTCTGGCCATCGTCAGCGGAACCGGGCTGCTCTATCTGCTCCTTGCCCGCCCCGATGCTAAATCAACCGCCCCCAGCGGTGACGCCGTGGAGGTTGCCGCGCTGTTGCGGGAACATCAGGGCACCGCACCCGGCGTCGTCGAACACCCGTTGAGGAAGTGAGATCTATGGCACCGAAAAAATCACTCAAGCGTTCCCTGGGCATGTGGGCCATTGTTGGCCTGGGCCTTGGCTATATGACCCCCACGGTGGTCTTTGACACGTTCGGCATTGTCTCGATGGAAACCGGGGGGCTGGTCCCGCTGGCGTACCTGGTGGCCACCGTGGTGATGTTCTTCACCGCACTCAGCTACGGGAAGATGGTGGCGGTCTTCCCGGCCGCCGGGTCGGCGTACACCTACACCCGCGAGACCATGCACCCCGGGCTTGGCTTCGTCGTGGGCTGGGCTGCGCTGCTGGATTACCTTCTGCTGCCGGTGGTCAACGCGCTGCTGATCCGCATCTACATGGAGGCGCTGTTTCCCGAGGCTCCGGGCTGGATCTGGGTAGTGCTGTACGTCGCCCTGATCACCGGCATAAACCTGCGCAGCATGACCTCAACTTCCAAGGTCACCTCCACGCTGGTGGTCTTCGAGATCGCACTGATTGTCGCGTTCGTTGTCCTGGCCGGCATCCAGCTGACCAACGGCATGGGACAGGGCACCATCTTCTCCACAGCACCGCTGTTCAACGAGAGCATGAAAGCTGCGGCGATCCTTACCGGAGCGACCGTGGTGTGCTTCTCCTTCATCGGTTTCGACGCCATCACCATGTACACCGAGGAGGCCAAGGACCCGAAGACCATGCCGCGGGCCATCCTGCTCACCCTGGGGATCGGCGGCGGCATTTTCTTCCTGGCGGCCTGGTTTGGCCAGTCCGTGTTCCCCACGGTGGACCAATTCCAGGTCACCGATGACACGCTGCCGGAAATGGCGCTCTACGTGGGCGGGCAGGTCTTCCAGCTGCTGTTCCTGGCCGGAGCGTTCGCGGCCACCATCGCTTCCGGCCTCTCTTCACACGCCAGCGTTTCCCGCCTGCTTTTCGTGATGGGACGCAACGGCGTGCTGCGCCCCGCCAAACTCTTCGCCTACGTCCACCCGAAATTCCGGACGCCGGTTTTCACCGTGGCGTTGGTGGGTGTGGTCTCGCTGCTGGCGATAACCCCGTCGCTGGAGTTGGTGGCGTCCATGATCAACTTCGGCGCGCTGATCGCTTTCACGTTTGTAAACCTCTCCGTAATCGCCTACTTCGTGGTCCGCAAGAAGCGGTACCGCACACCCAGGGACGTCTTCCACTATCTGGTGCTGCCCCTCATCGGAGCGGGCATGACGGGGGTGCTGTGGGCCTTCCTGCATCTGGAAGCGCTTATTTTCGGTCTGATCTGGACCGTGGCCGGCGTGGTGTACCTCGCTGTACTCACCAAGGGCTTCCGCCGGAAGATCTCCGACTTCGTGCTCGAAGAGGAGCCCGCGGACGATGAGGTCAACGGGCATACCGACGGCGGCGATCACCCCACCAGCGGAGCTCCGGTCCTGGCCGGCGCCGCACCCACCCAAGTCCACGACAAGGAATGAACAAAACCATGACATTCGAGGAAACAGTGAACACTCTTAACCGCGACGTAGTCATCATCGGCGCCGGCGTCACGGGGCTGACAGCGGCCCGCGACCTCAAGGCCGCCGGCCTGACCGTCGCCGTCCTGGAAGCCCGCGACCGTGTGGGCGGCCGGACGTGGACGGACACCATCGACGGCGCCTCCCTGGAGATCGGCGGCCAGTGGATCTCCCCGGACCAGGATGCGCTGACGTCCATCCTCGACGAGCTCGGACTGGAAACCTTCAGCCGGTACCGCGAGGGAAAATCCGTGTACGTCTCCCCGAAGGGCGAGCGGACCGAGTACGCCGGGGACATGTTCCCGGTGCCGGCGGAGACCGGGCGGGAGATCCAGCGCCTGATCGACATCCTGGACGGTCTCGCGGCCGACGTCGGCGCCACGGAGCCCTGGGCCCACCCCAGAGCCCGGGAACTGGACACCATCTCCCTGCACCACTGGCTGCGCCAGCATTCCACCGATGAGGAAGCCTGCGCCAACATCGGCCACTTCCTTGCCGGGGGCATGCTGACCAAACCCGCCCACTCCTTCTCCGCCCTACAGGCCATCCTGATGGCGGCTTCCGCCGGCTCGTTCTCCAACCTGGTTGACGAGGACCTGCTCCTGGACAAGCGGGTGGTGGGCGGAATGCAGCAGCTCTCCGAAACGATCGCCGCAGAACTGGGCGACGACGTCGTACTGGGATCACCTGTACGGAGCCTGCAATGGCGGCAGCGGAAGGACGGCACTGGCGTGACCGCCGTGTCAGAGAAGGCCACGGTCCGGGCAAAGTACGCCATCATGGCCGTTCCGCCCAACCTCTACTCGCGGGTTTCCTTCGATCCGCCACTGCCGCGCCGGCAGCACCAGATGCACCAACACCAATCCCTTGGCCTGGTCATCAAGATCCATGCGGTCTACGATTCGCCGTTCTGGCGGGACGAAGGACTGTCCGGCACCTGCTTCAGTCCGGACCTGACCGTGCAGGAAATATACGACAACACCAACCACGAGGACGCGCGCGGGACGCTGGTCGCCTTCGTGCCAGATGAGAAAGCAGATGCCATGTTTGCGCTCGGCGCTGCTGAGCGGCGCCAGGTGATCCTGGAAGACTTCGCAAAGTCGCTAGGACCGAAGGCGCTGGAGCCCGTGGTGTACTACGAATCCGACTGGGGATCGGAGGAATGGACCCGCGGCGCCTATGCCTCCAGCTATGACCTGGGCGGACTGCACCGGTACGGCGCGGACCAGCTGACTCCCGTGGGACCGATCTACTGGGCCTCCTCCGACCTAGCCGCAGAGGGCTACCAGCACGTCGACGGGGCCGTACGCATGGGCCGCGGCACCGCGGAGAAGATCGTGGCTCGGGACACAGAGTCCATGCCGAGATACGCCGCAAGCTGACGTGCGTGGTTCACCGCCGACCGCTAAGGACCAGTAAGGAATACCGGCGGGTCCGGACCACCGGACCCGCCGAAAGTGGTGGTGGTTCTGCCCTCCGCTTCGGTAGTCCTTGTGCGTTATGTTTAACAAAGCCCGGCCGCACTCAGGGTGGCCGGGCTTCGCTGTGTCCGGAGGGGTGGCGGTCAGGACTCTTCGGTGAGGTCCACGACGTCGGAGCTGGCGTTCTTCTTGACGGACTCGACGCCGTTCAGGGCGCTGGCCTTGGTCTTGTAGCTTTCCGAGGAGGCGATCACTTCGCCGTTGCCGGCCTTCAGCCGGAACCGGTATCCGCCGGACTTGTCCTCGTAGACCTCGAACTTGCCTGCCATGGGTGCTCGTTCGGTTGATCTGCCGGCCGCCGTGGACCGCTGCGCCACACACTACCCGGCACGGGTGCGAAAGAAGACCGTCATGCCCTACGGCGCCAGAAGCGCGCAGACGTCGGTCACGGTGCCCGGGCCGGTGAGCCCCGCATTCGGATACACCGGCCCGTTCAGCGTCCACGATTCCAGACCCACTGCGAGGAAGACGCCAGGCGTACCGTAAACCTTCGGAACCGTGATCAGGTTCCTTCCGGTCGACGTGATGACAATCTCGAAGGTTTTCAAGTCAAACGCCCAACGCACGGTCCCGTTGACCGCGGTCCGAAACACTTTCGAGGCCGGTGCCGGGCCCGTCATGGTGATGGTGGTGGCGGCATTTGTGTCGGCAAAAAACCTGATCTGAGTAGGAGGGGAGGGATGGAGGAATTCAATATCCTTGCTCTTGCTCGAGCCGCTGACCTGGACGTCAATCTGAAAACCAGGGCAGTCGAGCTGGAAAGGGGTCGTGTCATTTGGTATTGGCGGTGCCGCAACGGCGACGCCCGTTCCGGCGAAGAGTCCGATTCCGAGGGCAAGGGCGAGAGGTTTGATCAGGCGCTTCATGAGGCTGCTCCTTCGTGGATGGCGAGACAGTTGACTCCCCATGGGTGCGGGAAGATCCCTGGCAACGTTGGCGCATCATAAGCCCGGGTCGCGGCGCCAACAAGCGTAGCCCCTACTCGGTACGGTAGCTCGACGGATTCGACACCTTCAGGGCGCTGGCCGTCGTCTTGTAGCTCTCCGAAGAAGCGATCGTCTCGCTGTTGCCGGCCTTGAGCCGGAACCGGTAGCCGCCGGACTTGTCCTTGTAGACCTCGAACTTGCATGGGTGATCCTCTCAGTTCGACGGGCACCCTGCCGGTTGAGCCCCGCACTACCGGCACCAATTTTCAAGGGTGAGGAGGCCGGCAATACGGGGTGCGGCGTCAGGGCTTCTGGCCTGCCAGGATCACCCGCGCCGCGGTGCCGCGGTAGCCGCTGAAGTTGCGGGTGTACGAGCCGTTGGAGTTCGCGTCGGCGCCCATGGCAAATGCCATGCAGTCCGCGAGTGCTTCGATGCGTTTCCCGGAGCTGCATGGAGCAGCGCCGCTCCGGCTTCCTGACGCTCAGCTCGTTCCCTGTAGGGGGTTGAACCCCGACTCGCAACCCAATGACGGAGCCGGGCGGGACCTGTGAACCACCGGGTCAGGTCTTTTCTCTGACGGGACCAGATGGTGGCGCCGGACTCCGTCACCACAATCCCTGCCCTGAAGCCGTCCCACTTGGGCTCGTAGAGGCAGCCTCCCGGAAGCACCCCGGGCCCGGGGACCCTGGCGACGGGCTTGGCCATTGCCAGGGCCGGCCGTGTGCTCAGATCCTGCGGGAGAAGTTCGGACACGGACGTCACGCCCGCGGCACTGTTGTCATTCGGGGTTGGAGAAAACGGTCGGCTGAGCGACCGTTAAAGTGCCGCGGAACTGCACAGCGGGGCGCTTGACCGCGTACGGTTCCGTGAAAAGAGCACGATGGGCCCGTGTAGCTTCGGGTTCGGGGACGGGCGGCACTGTCACTTCGGCTGTTGTTGTCATAGCCAGCAAATCTACGGCATGGCCGGGCGGTCCCGCCGGAGCCGACGAATCGTCCGGGATCCCCGGTGCGGTGGACGCCGGGTGGCGGCGATCGTGTTCACAGATCCTCGGAGCCAGGAAGGTGCGGTTTTGGCTCGGCCGCGAACGTCACCTCCGTCGCCGTCTCGGGCCCAGGGGCGGCCCTCGCGGCGATGCTTCGGTCTAAATAGCTCAGCCGGCGTCCGGCGCAGGGGGAGGAGTGCGGGACTCGAAGGCGTTGTAGAACGACCCGGCCAGGACTCCGAATCCGAGCGCCAGTGCCGGATTCCACTGGGTGGGAATTTCCAGTCCCAGCCAGTGGTGGCACTGGTGCGAGGCCGCCCCCAGATCGATGGGTGAGTTGGGGAACTGTGGCACATAGTCCGAACACGTGGTGGCCAGGTTATCCACTAGGACGAGGGCACCGCTGCTCAGCAGCGTGGCGCCCAGACACAGCACGACGAGGACCCAGCCGCCTGCGACCCACGCCCGGAGGGACCATCGGTGCCGGTCTTCCGCGTCCCTGCGCTCCCGGCGGTTCATAGCCATGGGGGCATCATGCTCTTCTGCGGTCCGCGAGGCATTAACCGCTGGGTCCCCTTGTGCAACAAGCGAACCTCATGCAAAAGTGCACAAACATTGGACGGCGGTGTTGCAACGAAACCCCGCCCGGACGCTCGAAAACCCGGTGCGGGGGAACGTGAACTGCCCATGACTGATTCCATCGATGCTGTGGTCGCGAGCATCCTCAGCGCAATTCCACTCCGTGCGTCTCGCCAAATGACCGCCACCGAGTATCAGGTGCGCGTGGCCGAGGTCCTCAATCTTTTCGACGTCGAAGCGGTGGGCGACGAAACGGGAATTCGTTACGGGGGCGAGCGGCGTTGAGCTGGAAGATCAGCCCTTGGAGGCGGCCGTCCGCATACTCATCGGGAGGCGGTTCGGCATCCCGGAAGCAATCCCGTAGCCCACATGGCGTCAGCGGCGGGTGGCAGGGGGAGCGGTCCGCCGGGCGAACCCGTCCAGCTCGGCAAGCAGGGGTTCGGTCCGGTGCAGCACATCGACCGGGCGCACCCCGGGACCGGCCAGCGGAGTGAGCATCCAGGCTGCGAAGGTGTTGTGCGGAATTCCGTGACGGATGGAGCGGCGGCATAAAGTTGCTCTGCATCGACCATGACCACGGCACTGGAGAGGCACGTGGTTTGCTGTGCCAATGGTGCAACGTGGCGCTCGGGAATATGGGGGATGATCCGGAGCGGGTGAGGAACCTCGCCCGGTACCTGGTCGAAAGGAAGTGGGGGCAGCGTGGCTAACAAGGACGGCCAGATCATTGTCGACGGCATGAAGCGATGCAGCGTCTGTCAGCTGATGTTGCCCGTCGCCCTTTTCCATCGCTCCAACTCAACACCGACTGGCCTTGAGTCACGCTGTAAGGCCTGCGCCAGGCTGGCCCAGGTGGGCCACCTTGCCATGCACCCGATTCCCATCGAAGTCTCGAGGAAGAGGCGGGCAAGGCTAGACCCGGAGAAGGTCAGAGCTCACCAGCACCGGACAATGCTGAAAAGCGATACGGGGTCACGCCGGAGTGGCTTGCTGAAACGTTCGCTGCACAAGGCGGCGTGTGCGCGGCTTGCGGCTGTCCTGAGACTAAAACGTTCCGAGGGCGGATTCGGATGCTCGCCATTGATCATGACCACGAGACAGGTGAAGTCCGGGGCTTGCTGTGCTCGGTATGCAATATCAGCATCGGGCTGCTCGGGGATGATCTGGACGCATCGAAGCCGCGGCGCTTTATCTGGAGTCCTACGGGAAGTGTTCGATCAGCAGCCATTTTGAGCAACGCGTCGGCCGGTCACGCTTGGCCTTGCTGCCACTCCCCTGACAAGCAAATCCACACGCCGATAACGGATGTTTCGTCACAAGGGGAAAACCCCTGTGATGTCCCCTTGGGAGCTGGAATCGTAGCAAGAAGAAGGTGTGGACAATGTCCACACTTTTTCGCTTCGGACTGGGTCGTACATTGGTCGGACTGGCTCGGATTGCCTTTGTTTTCCGGACTTCCCAGTGTTTGCAGGGGAGGGAATGCAGTTCAAGTCCCACCTCGGGCACAGCATTCCCCCTCGTCAGAGGGGGTTCTTGCTTTAACGTGTAGACATTGACCCTGGTCGGGTCCCTCTGACGCTTGTCGCGGCTGGTTGCCTGGCCGCCGCGGTGGCCTATTCGGTTGTGGGGGTGGCGGTTCAGGGCCCTGGCTGGTGGGCCCTCCGCTTGCTGGGATGTGGGGTCATTCGGTCTCCTTTCTGGGTTGTCCTGGTGGCCGTGGATGGCCTTGTACCTATTCATGCCGTGCGGTCCTGCTGACGACATGATCGGGGGGAGATTTTTGGAGACTTTTCGCCTCGACTCGCTGCAACCCGACACTTCACCACCTGGCAGAATCTCAACAGGCTCGTTTGAAGGCGCGGGCCTCGACCCAAAACAAGGAAGGCTGCATGTCACACGAGGCAAGGAAAACTGCCGCACTGCGGACACTGTCGCGGTTCGTGCTGCGCGCACGACTGGTCCAGGAACACTCGCTGGCGGATGACAAGAAGGCTCTTGAAGAGCACGCGGCATGGAAGATGACATTCAGGCTCATCGTCAACCAAGTGACCGGTGAAAAGTCCGTGGAGCTGAAACCAGCTCCGTTGCTGCCCACGGAGCAGGTCGAATCTGCTGCGGCACGAGTTCGCCCCTTGTTTCTCAAGGAGGACGGGGTTCATTACGACAAAGTTCTCAACGCGCTGGCCGAGGTCGTAGGGGCGTCTCCGGGTCACAAGAAGGAAGTGGAAACGCTCAGGTCTAAGTTCAGGGGTGCGGACCCCGACTACCCTGGAGGCAGACCCAGAGCACCACGATCCGAGCCGAGCATGTCGAACAAAGAAGTCGCCGGGGCCTGGCTGTACGGCCATCTGCTCCACGAGGACGAACTCCGCTGGAACTTCCGGAAGAACTGTTCACGTCGCCGGTGACAGTTTCGGCCAAGGAATGGGTACCGCGCGGAAAAGTCACGGCCTACGTCGCCGATGTGGGCACACCGATGCCGTCGAGCCTTGATGAGCCGCTGCCCAGCGACTGGAGAGATGTCCATGACGAGTTCGGAGTGAGGGAAGTCGGCGCAGGCGAGCTTGAAGGCTAGTTCGCGAGCCTCGCCGAAAACGAACGCGAGCTCATCAACGAACGGGTCAAGGCCGGGATTCCGGCGATCAAGGCACGGCGTGCTGCTCGCGAAGCCGGCACCCAAGGCGTAGACCGTGGAGAACAACGTTCGGCTGTGCCGGCAGATGATGTCGGGTGGCATACCTGCTGTTCGGGCACGGCCGATCGGCCGTGCCCGAGGCGCCATGTGCTTCAGGCTCCGGACACCGTGCCGGTGGCCGGGGTGCGGACTACCTGCCCGGCGTAGGAGAATCCGCCGCCGAAACCGAACAGCAGAACGGGGCTGTCGGGCGGAAGCTGTCCGCTACGCACCAGCCTGGCAAGGGCGATCGGGATACTGGCCGAGGACGTGTTCCCCGAGGTGACGACGTCACGTGCGGTGATCTCGCGGGAGATTCCGAGTTGATCGGCGAGGGGCTCGATGATGCGCAGGTTGGCCTGGTGCGGGACGAACCCTGCGAGCTCGTCCGGCCGGATGCCGGCGATCTCGCAGGTTTTCCGGGCCAGCGTGGCGGCCTCGCTGATGGCCCAGCGGAACACGGACATGCCTTCCTGCTGGAAACGGAGTTTGGGTTCTTCGATCCTGACCGCGTGGGACAGTTCGGGGACTGATCCCCAGTGGACTGGTCCGATCCCCGGAGTTGGTGAGGCGGTGAGCACGAGGGCGCCGGCACCGTCACCGACGAGTACGCAGGTGGTCCTGTCGGTCCAGTCCGTGAAGTCACTGAGCTTCTCGGCCCCGATGACCAGGGCGGTGTTGGCGGCCCCGGAACGGATGGCCTGGTCAGCGACGGCAAGGGCGTGCGTGAACCCCGAGCAGGCGGCGTTAAGGTCGAACACGGCAGGGTTCCGGGCACCCAGCGCGGCCGAGACCCGCCCGGCGGTGCTCGGGGAGCGGTCCAGTGCGGTCACGGTAGCAACGACGACCAGATCCAGATCCGCGGCTTCGATCCCGGCATGTTGAAGGGCGTCCCGCCCGGCCTGGGTGGCCATGTCCGCGACGGATTCGGTATCGGCGATGCGGCGTTCCTGGATCCCGACCCTGCTGCGGATCCATTCATCGGTGGTATCCACGATTTGGCTCAGTTCCTCGTTATCCAGGATCCTTGCGGGCTGGTACGAGCCGACCCCTGCGATCCGGGAGCCCCGGCCTGTTGAGGGTTTTGGTGCGGGCACGGTCGGTGCTGTCATGTTTTGCTCCTGAATATCGGGACCGGTCGGGCGGGGCTTATGAGGCGGGGCAATGCAGAATGCGGGCAGTAAGGGATGGGTAGTGCAGGTTCCGGGAGCGGGCTGTCCGTCAGGGGTGTTCCCGCAGTGTGTTGAAAAGTTCAGAAAGGCTCATGCCCGCCGCCGCCGCAGCATCGGCGGGCGGCACTTGGGCGGCCATGGCCCGGCACAAGGCCAAAACCAGGCCGGATGCCTCCGTTCCGGAACCGTAGTGTTCGGACAAAGCAGGTTTGGTGCAGTCGGGTGCGGGGACGGCATGACCGTGCGCTGGCAGGTAGTCGCCCCGGGCCGCGGCTGCCTCGATACTTTTCAGGTGGTAGTCCATTGCTTCCTTGTCCCCAGTGTTTTCTTGCTCTCCTGGGCGTGGGTGCGGGTTGGGCGTTTACGATGCCGTAGGCGGGGACTGTGCCGGGGCGGCCGGGCTGCGGGCCAGAACGACGTTGTCCAGCGCGGGGCGGCGGGAACTGGGAACGGGACGGGACCGGGTCTCGGCCGTTTTAACCTGCAGTCCGGCCCGTCTGGCCCAGCCGGCAACACGGGCGCTGTCATGCAGCGCGGCTGCGTTCCGTGGCCCGGAGGCGCTTTCGCGGGGGTCGACGGGGCCGTGGCCGATGTACAGGAACAGCCCGCCGGGGGCCAGGCCCGGGGCAGTGCGGGCGATGACGCGTTCGAGGTCGGGGCCGGGCAGATGGAGGAAGGCGGCCAGAACAAGGTCCAGGCTTCCGCGTGCCGGTGCGCAGGTGGTGACGTCGGCGACGGACCAGGTGATCAGGTCCGTGACGCCTTCGGCGAAGGCGCGCCCGCGCCCGATATCCAGGGCTGCGGCGGAAAAGTCCATGGCTGTCACGTGCCAGCCGCGTCCGGCAAGCCACACGGCGTTGCGGCCGTCGCCGGCCCCCAGATCCAGGGCCCGTCCGGGGGCAAGCCCGTTCAGCATGGCGCGGACCGAGGAGCTTGCCGGCGCCCAGCTGAGGTCGTTCTCCGTGTACCAGCGGTTCCAGGCTTCCGCGTCCGTGGGGTACCCGGTCCCTCCGGGCCTGGAGTGCTTCCACGCCGGCAGCGGTATGCCGTCCACGCTCATGGCAGGCTCCTGCCCGGGCGCAGCGCTGTTGCCCCTGCGGGCCGGCACTGTGAGTTGTTGCGCCGTCGGAACGCGTCGATCCCGGCGGGGATGCCGACGGTCGGGCGGGTCAGTACCGCCGCGGCCAGCCGGGCCGGGTTCGTGGGCCCCGCGAAAAGTGCCGGGAGGTCGAACAGCAGAAGGGCCCCGAGTCCGAAACCCAGCAGGTATTGCGGCAGACGGTCCGGTTCGGTCCGGGATTCCAGGGGTGCTGTTGGCGGCAAAGGATGCTCCTGATCATTCAGCGGACCGTGGTGCGGCCGGGAGTGGCTGCCGCGACCGGGCCCCGGTCGGGATCCTGGCCGGCGTCGGGTGTTTTGTCCCGTGCGGGGGTTTGGGCGGCGCGGGCGGCCCTGGCGCGAGCGACGTGGCTGCGGGCGTGTTCCACGGCCGGGGGCAATTCCGCGAAGAGGTGTTTGTGGTGGCGCAGGGATTCCAGAACGCCGACCTTGGTGACCAGGGCCAGGTGGCGTTCCTGGATGCCTTTGATCAGCACGGTGATGCCGCGGCGTTCGAGGGCGTTGACGATGTCGGTGACGACCCTGGCCCCTGTTGCGTCCAGGGTCTGGAGCTGTGACATGCGGACGATGACGACGTCGACATTGCGGATAGCGCTGACCCGGTCCAGGACACGTTCGGCCGCGGCGAAAAACAGCGCTCCGTCGAGCCGGAACACGGCGATGTGTTCGTCCCCGTCCTGGACCGGGCCGGGGATCTCTTCGCGGTGCACGCCGCTGGACTTGACCAAGGCGCGCAGGGCGAAGAACGAGGCGACGGCGATGCCGATTGCGACTGCCTCGATGAGGTCGAAGGACACGGTGATCAGCGCGGTGACGAAGAACACGACGGTGTCGGCCCGCGTCGAGCCAATGACGCTGCGCAGCGTGGTGGGGGAGACCATGCGTGCGGCGGTGACCATCAGGACCCCGGCCAGGGCGGCGAGCGGGATACGCGCGACCGGGCCGGTGGCGAGGTAGACCACGGCCAGCAGCACCACGGCATGGGTGACGGCGGCGAGCCGGGTCCTGCCGCCTGAGCGGATGTTCACCGCGGTGCGGGCAATGGCCCCGGTGGCGGGCATGCCACCGAAGAACCCGGATGCGACGGAGGCCAGGCCCTGTCCCAGAAGCTCACGGTCGGCGTCGTAAGGGCCGGTATAGGAGATCGACGCGGCAACCCGGGCCGAGAGCAGCGACTCGATTGCTGCCAGAGCCGCGATGGTTGCGGCCGGCCCGGCAAGGGCAGCCACGGTGCCCCAGTCCAGGGCGGGGATAACCGGGGCCGGCAGGGTGTCGGGCAGGGTGCCGATCCGGGCCACCGGCAGGTCCAGCACCTGGGCGGCGATGCTGGCGACGATGATCGCGATCAGCGAGCCCGGGATCTGCGGGTGGATCCGGGGTGCGGCGATCATGATGACGGCGACAAGTGCCACCAGTGCCAGCGGGGCAAGGAGGGCGGCGGGGGACGCCGTTGTGAGTCCCTGGACGGCAGAGACGGCGGCGTTGCTGCTCGGTCCGGCTTTGACGCCGAAGGCGGCGGGGACCTGCTGGAGGAAGATGATCATGGCAATCCCGAGCGTGAACCCCTCGATCACCGGCCAGGGCAGCAGGGTCACGACCCGGCCGAGCTTGAGCACACCGGCGGCGACCACGATGACCCCTGCCAGGACGGCAACCGCGGCCAGGGCACCGACGCCCTGCGTGGCGATGACGGGACCCAGGACGACGACCATCGCTCCGGTCGGGCCGGAAACCTGGATGTTGGAACCACCGAAAACGGCGGCGACGATGCCGGCGATCACGGCGGTGATCAGTCCGCTGGCCGCTCCGGCGCCGGAGCTGACCCCGAAGGCCAGCGCCAGCGGGAGGGCGACGATACCCACGGTGACCCCGGCGATGAGGTCCCCTTTCCAGGTGCGGGGCAGATCCGCATAGTCCCTCCGGCCGGGCAGAAGCGCCCGGGCCGCGGTCAGGGCCTTCATCGTGAGCTGCCGGAGGCCGCAGCCAGCGGGGACGCAGCGGCCGGAGACGTGGCCTCGGAATGTTCGAGCTGCTCGCGTGTGGTTTGCAGCATGTCGTTGAGCAGCAGACGTGCCACGGACAGCAGGTCAGCGACCTGCGGGTACGCCA
Organism: Arthrobacter sp. P4_F11; assembly: GCF_056401395.1. Lineage (NCBI taxonomy): Bacteria > Bacillati > Actinomycetota > Actinomycetes > Micrococcales > Micrococcaceae > Arthrobacter > Arthrobacter sp. P4_F11. The sequence goes on along the minus strand of NZ_JBFUJK010000012.1, from coordinate 119,056 downwards.
GGGAATAGAACATCTGCAGGGCCCTGCGTTCGCCCTTCACCAGGTGGTAACGGCGCAGCACGGACAGATGCTGGGACAGATGCGAGGCCTCCAGACCTGTCGCGGCGAGCATGTCAGTTACCGATACCTCGGGCGCCGCGGAGAGCAGCTCCAGCACCCTGATCCGCACGGGATGCGCCAGACCCTTGAAAAGATTGGCCTTCACTTCATATAACGGTGCCCGGAAATCCGAAAACTCGTCCATGTCTGCCTCCCGGGCTCTCACTACGAACCTCTGCTTGACTATTTGATGCTTCTATCATCCAATATAACAGGGGATGGACCAGTCTGCCCCTGCCGGGCCCCGGCTTCCGCGGACCGGACGGCCACTTCACGCCGGACCAGGGCATCCGCAGGTACTCTTGCCCGGCACCATAATGCCGCGTCATGCCGCGGACTTCGGACTCGATGCCCGGACCCTGCCCCAAGGCCCGGGCAGCGGCCCGGACGGCGGGCGGCGTGATGCGGCCGCTGCCGGCACCCGGACAAGGCCGGTCCGCGCCCGTTCCTGCCCCCGTGCCTCCGGCTCCGCTTATCGCCGGGGTGTCGGTGGACACCTCCGGCCCGGACGTGCGCGTGTAGTTCGAACTGACCAGGCCGGCAGGCAAGGGGAGCTACCTGTTGGGGCTCCTTGCCGGCGCCGGGGAACGGGCCATGATCCGGCACCTCACGTTCACCCTCCGGGACGGGCTCGTCACCGGCCTGTCCACTTACGATTTCGGGACCGTCACCCGCACGGTGCATCCCCGCGGCGGCGCGTCCTGCGCGGGTGTTTCCGTTACGGCGCTCTTCCCGCGGGCCTCCCTGGCCGGGCTGGGGGAGGAACGCCGCATCACCGCGTACAGCTCCCTCAACGGAGGAACTCCAGACGGAGGTTCCCCTCACCCGGGTGGTGACGGGAGGCCTCAAGGTATGAGCGGATGGCCCGCGGATTTTCGCGGCACGACCCGTGTGCCGGCACCGCCCGGGACCATGGAGTCCTCTTCACGAGGGAACCGGCAGGCAGCGCCGCTGCCGTGGAGAAACAGCTCGATGCCGATCTGGGGCAGTGCGGCGGCCCGCGTCAATGGACCGCGGCGCAAGGCTCGCCGACGCCGCGCCGGGGACCGAAGCATTCGGAGGACTCCGCACCGGGCCGGAGGGCGCCTCAGGGTCGAAGCCGGTCCTTTCATCGGCACCGTCCTGGTCCGGGACCCCGCCGCGCCTGCTGCACAACGGCTACCCCGTCGTCCACCTGGCCGAAAACACCGACCTAGACATCAGCGCGCTCGCCCGGTCGGGCCTGGAAACCGGCGCCCCGGACCTCAGGACCGTCCTGCCATGCGCCGAACGTCTGACGCCGAGACCCTAAATTTAAATTCAGGCCGCCTGCCTGCCGTTGCTGGTGAAGGCATGCCCGCCCCGGCAGGGATACCGGGGACGGCGCTGCACGTCTGCCGCGGTAGTTCCCGGTTCCATCGGGTGATCTGCCTCGCTTCTCTCCACGGGGTGCTGAGCCGTGTTCAGACCTTCCTGCCGTCCTCCGTCCGCGACGGCGGTGCCACAGGGACTATTATATAAATTGATGTATTCATCAAATAGTAAATAACCTGAGGCCCCTGGCCCCCTTCGAGGGACCCGCAGCCGCTCCTGAACTCCTATTGGCCTCCGGCTGCGATGCTCCGATGAACCACCCGTCACCGTCTAGGATCATCCCCGCCAACGCCACAAAGCGCGGGGGAAGGAAGAGAACCTTGCCAAACACCACACAGTCCACCGCCATGGATACCGCCCCGGCCGCCCTGGCCCGGCTTTCGGACTGGGTCGGCGAAGTTGCTGGCCTGACCCAGCCGGACCGCATCCGCTGGGTCAACGGCTCCGACGCCGAATACCGTCAGATCACCGACGGGCTCGTTGCGGCCGGAACCCTGGTCCGCCTGGACGCGGACAGGTTTCACAACTCGTTTGCCGCCTTCTCCGACCCCAAGGACGTTGCCCGGGTCGAAGAGCAGACCTACATCTGCTCCGAACACGAACGCGACGCCGGCTTTACCAACAACTGGATGGCGCCGGCACAGATGAAGGAGAAGCTGAACGGGCTCTTCCGCGGCGCCATGCGGGGACGCACCATGTACGTGATTCCGTTCGTGATGGGCCACCTCGACGCCGAGGACCCCAAGTTCGGCGTTGAGATCACCGACAGCGCCTACGTCGTCGCCTCCATGCGCATAATGGCCCACACCGGTTCCGAAGTCCTGGCCAAAATGGTCGAACTTGACGCGGACTTCGTCCCCGCACTGCACTCCGTCGGTGCACCGCTGGAGCCGGGGCAGCAGGATGTCAGCTGGCCCTGCAATGACGACAAATGGATCGTCCACTTCCCTGAGGAAAATGCCATCTGGTCCTACGGGTCCGGGTACGGAGGCAACGCGCTGCTGGGCAAGAAATGCTACTCACTGCGCATCGCGTCCGCGATGTCCCGGCAGGAGGGCTGGCTCGCGGAGCACATGCTCATCCTCAAACTCACCAGCCCGGAGCAGAAGGCCTACTACATCTCCGCCGCGTTTCCCTCGGCCTGCGGCAAGACCAACCTCGCGCTGCTGAACCCCACAGTGGACGGCTGGAAAGTGGAAACCCTCGGAGACGACATCGCTTGGATCCGTGTCGGAAAGGACGGGGAACTGCGGGCCACCAACCCGGAGGCGGGCCTCTTCGGCGTTGCACCCGGCACCGGATGGCACACCAACCCCAACGCGATGGACGCCATCGCCAAGGGCGACACCATTTTCACCAACGTGGCTCTCACCGATGACGGCGGCGTCTGGTGGGAAGGCATGACCCGGGACACCCCGGAACACCTGACCGACTGGACGGGCCAGGACTGGACGCCGGGCTCCGGCAGGCCCGCGGCCCATCCCAACTCGCGGTTCTGCACCCCCATCAGCCAGGTCGATATCCTGGCCGAGGAATACTACCAACCCCAGGGCGTGCCGCTCTCGGCCATCTTCTTCGGTGGGCGCCGGAAGACAACCATCCCCCTGGTCACCGAGTCCAGGGACTGGGTGGGCGGTGTTTTCATGGGGTCGACGCTGTCCTCTGAGACCACAGCGGCTGCCGCCGGCCAAGTCGGGGTCGTCCGCCGCGATCCGATGGCCATGCTCCCCTTCATCGGCTACGACGCCGGAAACTACCTCAACCACTGGCTGGAGATCGGCCGGGCAGCCAATCCCGCCACATTGCCCCGGATCTTCCTGGTCAATTGGTTCCGCCGCGACAGCGATGGTGGCTTCCTGTGGCCCGGATTCGGAGACAACTCCCGCGTCCTGAAATGGGCCATCGAACGGCTCGAGGGGACAGCCGCTGCCATTGAAACTCCCATCGGCTTCGTTCCCGCACCGGAGTCCCTCGACGTCGAAGGCCTCGATGTCACCCGCGGACACCTCAGTGCCGCCCTGGCGGTCGATTCACAGGAATGGGCCCAGGAAATCGACAGCATCGATCAGTGGTACGCCCGGTTCGGTGACTCGCTGCCCCCCGAACTGCCGGCCGAGCTGCAACGCGTCAAAAACCGATTCGCTGCCCGCCGGGGGACGCCGCGCATCAGCTCCCGATAGGAGCCAGGGGTGGCACCCGGTGCCCGGAACCGTCATGCACCGAGCGCCACCCCGGGTTCGCAGATGTCAGAGACCACCATCGGTGTGGGTCATTGTGCCCATGAAATCAAGGAGAGCGTATGAACGAAAAGATCAAGGTCGTTGGCTCCATTGTGGAGCTTGACGGCGACGAAATGACCCGCATCATCTGGCAGTTCATCAAAGACCGCCTGATCCTTCCGTATCTGGATGTGGACCTGAAATACTTCGACCTGTCCATCCAGAATCGTGACGCGACCGATGACCAGGTCACCATCGACGCCGCGAACGCGATCAAGAGGTACAACGTGGGCATCAAATGCGCCACCATCACCCCGGACGAGGCCCGGGTCAAAGAATTCGGCCTGAAGAAGATGTGGGTCTCCCCGAACGGAACCGTCCGCAACATCCTGGGCGGGGTCGTCTTCCGCGAGCCGATCATCATCTCCAACATCCCGCGCCTGGTCCCAGGCTGGAACAAGCCGATCATCATCGGACGCCACGCCTTCGGCGACCAGTACCGCGCCACCAACTTCAAGGTCCCGGGGGCCGGAACGCTAACCCTGACGTTCACGCCCTCCGACGGCGGCGAAGAGATCAAGCAGACGGTGGTCACCTACCCCGACGGGGGAGGGGTGGCGATGGGCATGTACAACTTCAATGACTCCATCCGCGACTTCGCCCGAGCTTCCTTCGCCTACGGGCTGCAGCGGAACTACCCGGTGTACCTCTCCACCAAGAACACGATCCTGAAGGCCTACGACGGCCAGTTCAAGGATCTGTTCCAGGAAGTGTTCGACGCCGAGTTCAAGGATCTGTTCGAAGCCGCCGGGCTCAGCTACGAACACCGCCTGATCGATGACATGGTCGCGTCGGCGATGAAGTGGGAAGGCGGCTACGTCTGGGCCTGCAAGAACTACGACGGCGACGTCCAGTCGGACACGATCGCCCAGGGCTACGGCTCGCTTGGTCTGATGACCTCCGTGCTGATGACCCCGGACGGCAAGACCGTCGAGGCCGAAGCCGCACACGGTACCGTGACGCGCCACTACCGCCAGCACCAACAGGGCAAGCCGACCTCCACCAACCCGATCGCCTCGATCTTCGCCTGGACCCGCGGCATCATGCACCGCGGTAAACTGGACAACACCCCTGTTGTCATTGACTTTGCCATCACTCTCGAGGATGTCGTCATCAAGACGGTCGAAGCCGGTCAGATGACCAAGGACCTGGCGCTTCTGGTGGGCCCGGACCAGGAATGGCTGAGCACCGAGGAATTCCTCGCTGCACTGGACGAGCACCTGAAGGCACGGCTGGGCTAGCCCATCTCCACGCGCCCGTTGACGTTACGTGGGCGACAGTTACCCGGTGTTACGTGCTCACAGTTCGCGCTTACGTTGGCCAAACTTTGAACTTCACCCGTGCCGCGGAGAGTCTGTACATTTCGCAGCAGGGCATCAGCCGGAGCATTGCTGAGCTGGAGCGGGACGTTGGAGTCGCCCTGCTGGAACGGACGACGCGCAACGTGGCACTCACGGAGGCAGGTGAAGAGTTCCTGCCTGCAACCCGACGTGCTCTCGTTGAGCTCGACGCCGGCGTGGAGGCCGCCCGGCGTGTGCAAAGGAGACAGCTGGGCGTGCTAAAGATGGGTTTCACTGTTTCCTCTGCGCTCGAACTCATGCCACCGATCGTCGATACGTTCCGGTCCCGCTATCCAGACTTGACCATCGAACTGGAGAGTTTCAACCTGAACGATCCTTCATGCGGCCTGCTATCCGGGGAGTCTGACGCCGCCTTCGTACGACTCCCCATCGACCTCCCGGATCTGCACATCGAGCACATCTTCGTTGAGTCCCGAGGGGCGGCTTACCACGTGGACCTTCTGTCCGCCGCGGCAGAGGGCGCCTGATGCTGCGGCTGACCGGAATTTCGTTCCGGAAGGCTCCTGGCCCAGAATACAGAACAGCCGCACCCGGCGTGGGTGCGGCTGGTGGCTGCGATGCTCTGAGTTGGCCAATTTGGCGTGTGTACATTGTGCACATTTTGGGCTGTGGATCGGGTCGTACTGGTCCCGGACTGGCCCGGATTCGTTATGTTTCCGGGAGTTGCCAGTGTTTGCAGGGGAGGGAATGCAGTTCGAGTCCCACCTCGGGCACGTGTTTTCCCTGTTCAGGGGCTTTTTGGTGTTTTTTCGTGTGCACATTGTGCACACTCTCGCCTCTGATCTGATGTTCCGGGTGTGTGGGGTCCCGGATAGACCTATTCGGTTGTGGGGAGTGGCTGACTACGGCGGACCGCGTACCGCCCCGCGGGGTCCCTTATGGGTGTTCATCCTCGTTCGTCCTTCCGTTGGGTTTCGCGTTCACCACTTCATGGTGGCCGGGGCCGCTTACAACATGACTTGCTGATTATTCTTTCGATCGGGCTCGTGTTGGGGCCGGTCCGGAATTTCCGCTCTGATGCCTGTTCATGCAGGGATGCAGAGGGAACGGCATGACCTGGCAACCGATCCGGAGCTGATCATGAGGTCGCTGAGCGTGGCCAGTCGGCGGGCGGGGCCGGCCTCGGGGGCGAGTTCTAGGAGTTGTCCCCACTCAAATTGCCATAATCACACGGGACATCACGTCTTGAAGATCGAAGGAATCGACGTCGTCCCGGGCCTCACCGTGTCTTGGAAATATGTCTCACCGTGAATCGTCTCAGACCGGGACACGACCGGGCCTACGGGCCCGGCGATGTTGACCATTATGGCCGCCTTCGCGCAGATGGAGCGCGACACGATGATCGAACTCACCAGGGCAGGCCTCGCTGCGGCCGCGGCCAACAACCGCCACGGCGGAAGGGCCCGCAAGGTGGAGGACGCTGCTGCTGCCCGGGCCAGGACCTCAAAGGTAAAGAGATCAGTGCCTCGGACATAGGAAATATCCTTGGAGTCTCCCTCGCTACTGTCTACCGGTACCTTCTCTAGGCGGGGCGGGGCGTCAGAGTATCTTCGCGCGCGAAGATGCGCTCATTGGTTTCATATGCGGGATTCGTGGGGGCTCCCTTCAGCCGGCCTTGAGGGTGAAACGAAAGTCGTCGCAGACTTATACCAACAGGCTTGCTTCGACGACTTTCGCGGTGTCGACGAATTGTTCGAAGCGGACGATGAGTCCGCCGCGGACGATGAAATGGTGGGCCACCCGGACGTTCAATGGGTTCCCCGTTGCCCGGTGCGTGGCGGTGTACCTGGCGAGGACCACTACGTTTTCACCTTCGACGATGTATGTGTCGTCGTGGGCTGCCCAGCCGTCCCAGTCCCGGCCGAGAATTTCCATGACATTTGAAGTGACCCCGTCGGGGGTGCGGTAGGTCCCTGCGAGGGGGAAGCCGGCCATCTCAGTCCATTCAACATCCGGGGCCATCGTGGCGCGGAGCGCTCCGAGGTCACCTGCTGCTGAAGCCAGATACTGCCGGCGGACGACATCGCGCGGGGCGGTTGAGCGGGCAAATTCGGTGATGTCACTCAGCCCCATGTCATTTCCCCCTTGGCGACCTTGGGTCCGATTTGCGCCGCGATCAACATCCCGGAGTTTGGGTAGGTTTCGATCAGGGCAGCCGTAACGGCCGCGGCATTCGCTGAGCGGGCGAGGATCCGTTCGAATTCCTGGAGGTAGGACCGTGTGTAGTCGATGGCTGTGGAATCGTTGGCCGTTCCCGGCAGCCGGTGGCCTGCGATGACGAGAGCCGGGTTCAAGGCCCGCATCTGGTCAAGGAGTTCGATCCAGGCCGAGCGCTGTTCGGGGGTGGCCGTGTCTGCGGTCCAGACGTGTTCTTCCTGGAAGACAAGGACTCCACCGACGACTGCATTCTGATCGACGTTGTAGAGGTAGTGCCTGTCAGGTAGCAGGTCAGAGCCGCCGCGGAGTTCGAAGCGGTACCCGTCGAGTTCGATCGCGTCTGCGCTCAGGGGCGCGATCGTTGCCAAGCGGGTCGGAAGGTTGGCACCCAGTGCTGCCCACGACTGGAGTTTGCCTTCGTAGGTTGTCTGGATGTGCTCGATGACGATCGGTGTCGCCAGGACTGTGGCATTTGGGAACGCATCGACGATGACTTCCAGGCCGAAGTAGTAGTCAGGGTCAGCGTGGCTGATGAAAACGGTGTCCAGTTCTTTACCGGAGTCCAGGATGGCCGCGACGAGACGATGACCGTCGGCCCGGGTGAAGCCGGCGTCCACGAGGAGGGCCTTTGTCGGGCCGGTGATCAATGTTGCTGACTTGTTGGGTGAACCTGCGGGAAAGTCGAGATCAAAGACCTCAAAATGCAGCGACATGCTGGTGAACCTTTCTCGGATGCCCGGAGTGTCCGAAGCGAGTCGCGCAGATGCGCTCACTCAAATCCAACAATAGCTGACTAGTCAGCTATTCCCAGGGGTGTAACCCGTTCGATCATGGCATGATCGGCAGGTGCTGTGCAGCGTTCTTGCTGATCTTCTTCACGGCCGCCGAGAAAACCTCGGCCTCTGAAGGTGAGAGCAGGTCGAGCATGTACCGCTCAATATTTTCCACGTGGCGGGTGCTTGCCCGGAGGAGGACGGCTTCGCCATGTGTGGTGAGGCGGATGAGCTGGACCCGGCCATCGACAGCAGAGCTCCCGCGTTCAATAAGGCCCAGCGCTGCCGCCCTCTGCACTAGTCGGGTGGCTCCGCCGGACGTCAATACCCGCGCCTGCGCGATGTCACGCACTGGAATTCCCTTGTTGCCGCCCCTTGCGGCCAGGAGGAGAAGTTCGAAGAGTGAATGACTGAGCCCAAACTCCTGTTCCAGGGCGCGGCCGAGGAGAAACTCCAGCCGGTTCGCCGTACCCAGTAGGCGCCCGAAGACCAAGATGCGATGATCGTTGGCAGCCTCTTGGCCTGATCCAAATTCCGTTGCATTGTTCACCGTCCAACACTAAGCGGAACCAATGGGGTGTCGCTGGCCAGGGAACCCCGTAGCCCGTTTTGCCACGCGCATGGGACCACCTGTGAGCACCTTCGTCTAATTCGTGGGGGAAGAATCAGGAACATCACCAATGTCTATATCCGCGATTTCCCCGGTGCGGGAAGTCCATGAGTAATTCGGGCCGCCGTTCCGGCGGCCCGACCCCTCGCAGGGCGTGCACCCCGGCACAAAAGCTGGCCCATCTGAAGGCCTGTCAGCGGGCCTGGTCGGAGGGTCGAATCGAGCCGGCGGTCCCGTGGTGGACAGCTTGGCGGCAGACTTAGCGGGAGAGCCATCCCCCGTCGACGTTAATGACGGTTCCCGATAGATAGGTGGAGGCCGCGGACGCGAGGTAGACCGCGGCGCCGCCGATTTCGTCGGGTTGTCCCCAGCGGCCTATAGGCATGCGGCTGCGCATGGCTTGGTACCTTGCGGGGTCTTCGCGGTGGGCTGCGGTGAGCTCCGTTTCCATGTATCCGGGCGCTATACCGTTGACTCTGATTCCATGGGGGGCCCACTCGTTGGCGAGGGCACGGGTCACTCCCAGGAGTCCGTGTTTGGATGCCGCGTAGGAGGGTACTTCGAGGCCTCCTTGGAAGGCATTGATGGAGAGGATGTTGATGATGCTGCCAGGCCGGTCCTCGTCGATCAGGGAGCGGGTGAACGCTTGGGAGAGCACGAAAGGTGTAGTCAGGTTCAAACCGATCACGGATTCCCAGTCTTCGAGGGTTGTCGTGAGCGCAGGTCCGCGCCGGATCAGCCCGGCGTTGTTGACGAGAATGTCGGGCCCTCTTCCGGTTTCCTTGGCCCAGGTGATGATTTCGGCGGCCTGGTCCTGCGAGAGATTGGCCAGGTTTTGCGACCGGATCCGGCACTTGACGCCCTGCGCTTCCAGTTCGTCCTTGAAGTCGTTCAGAGGCGAGAGGTCCAGCGCTATGACTTCTGCTCCGGCAAGTCCCAGGGCAGTGGCGACCGCACGGCCCAGTCCTCTGCCGGCGCCCGTGACGAGTGCGGTTTTGTTGTGTAGGGAGAAGGGGTTCGTCGCGAGGGGCTGTCCGGCCGCAGGGGTTGCGGTGTTTCCCGCTGCTGAACCGGGTCCGGCGGGATTCATTTCGTGGTCTCCGGTTCGAGTACGCGGTCGTGCCGCAGTGATGATTTGGCGGTTTCCTTTGCCACAAGTGCTGCAATAAAGGTGATCGTTGCCGCTATACCGAGGTAGATGCTGACACCGAGGGTGTTTCTCTGGTCCACGCTGCCGAGAATGGCGATGGAGATGAGGGGTGCCAGCCCGCCGGCGAAAACCGAAGCCAGCTGGTAGCCGAGGGAGGCGCCGCTGTAGCGGACGCTGGTGCCGAACAGTTCAGAGAAGAACGCTGCCTGGGGAGCGTACATGAACGTGGTGCAGACGAGGCCGACGACGATGGCAAGGATAATAAGTCCGTCGTTACGGGTGTCGATGAGCGGGAAAAAGACGAAGCCCCAAATACCCGTGCCTGCCGCTCCGGCCAGGTAAAGGGGCCGGCGGCCCACGCGGTCGGAGAAGGATCCGATGATCGGAGTAAGCACGAACTGGGCCACAGAGCCGATCAGCACGCCGGCGATAGCAACGTCCTTGCGCATTCCCAGATACGTGACCATGTAGGTGATGACGACAATGCTGAAAATGTAGTAGGCGATGTTTTCGGCCAAACGCATGCCCATGGCAATGGCAACCTCACGAGGGTATTTGCGCAGGACCTCGAAGATCGGGGCCTTGGACTTCTCGCGCATGGATGCGGCCTTCTTGGCTTCGGCAAAGACGGGCGACTCCTCGATACTCAGGCGAACCCAGAGCCCGACAAGCACCAGCAGGGCGCTCAGGAGGAAGGGGACGCGCCAGCCCCACGCCAAGAAATCGCTGTCTGACTGCACTGCGGCCAGCACCCACAGCACGACTGCGGCCATCAGGTTGCCCAGCGGTACGCCGGCCTGGACCCAGGAGGACCAGAATCCGCGGTGCCGGTCGTCTCCGTGTTCGGCCGCCATGAGAACAGCGCCGCCCCATTCACCGCCCACTGCGAAGCCTTGGAGCAACCGGCAGAAGACGAGAAGCATTGGAGCGGCAACTCCGATCATGGCGTAGGTGGGCAGCAGGCCGATGGCGAAAGTGGCCGCCCCCATGAGCACCAGGCTGATGACGAGCATCTTCTTGCGGCTTACACGATCTCCGAAGTGACCGAAGATGATGCCGCCCAGGGGCCGGGCGACGAAGCCGACAGCATAGGTGCCGAAGGCCAGCAGCACTCCGGTTGCCGGGTCCTGGCTGGGAAAAAATACCGCTCCGAAGACCAGCGCTGCGGCTGATCCGTAGAGGAAGAAGTCATACCATTCGATGGCCGTGCCGATAAGGCTGGCAAATACGACCTTGTGGATGGGTGTCCGTGCGGCGGTGACGGACGTCTGGGTGTGTGCGTTAACCATGGGGGTCTCCGTTGGATGTGTCACGATGCTTGATGATGGCGTCTGGTTTGGGGTCAGCGTTGACCTGCAGGCGCTTTAGGGAAGGAGCACGACCTTGACTGCTTCGGCGTCGGCCGCGGCTTGGAGTGCGCGAGTGCCTTCGGTCAGCGGGAATGTGGTCACCAGTGACGCCCACATGTCAGGCGCTGCCTCCAGCGCTGTCAGCGCGTTGCGGTAGTCGAGGGCGACTGAGCCGTAGCTCCCGATGAGTTGGATCTCGTTTCTGGCCAGCACATTGATGTCTACGGCCGGGATCGACGGGAACAGGCCGGCGACGACGATGGTTCCGCCCGGGCCGATATTTGCCACCGCAGATGACAATGCCTGGGCCGCGCCCGATGCTTCCAGCCACCCGTGCAGCCCTGCCGGGGTCACGTCCTCTGCCTGGATGGTTTCCAGACCAAGTAGCCGGGCCAGGGGCAGGCGATGCTCTTCGTCGCGTGCTGCGCCGAGGAGCGTAACCCGATGCCCGCGCTGGTTAAGGAGCAACGCGGCCATGAGGCCGATCGGCCCGGGACCGCTGACGATGACACGGGCCTGGGCCGGTATCGATTGCTCCAGGCGTGTCACCGCGCGCAGGGCCACGGACAGCGGCTCCGTGAGGGCGAGAACCGCAGCGGGCAGGTCATTGTTCACCGGCACGGCGCGGTATTCAGGGATGGAGAAGAGATCTGCGGCGGCTCCGTCAAAGGAGAGCCCCAGCACGGTTCGGTCCAGGCAAAGTTGACGAGTACCTCGACGGCACAGATCGCAGGATCCGCAGCCATCGATGGCAATGGGCACAATGCGTTGACCGATCCATTGGCTGTCCGTTCCCGCTCCGGTACCTACAACGACGCCGACCGCTTCATGACCCAGTGTCACCGGGCAATGGACCCATTCGTAACCCGTGTCCTGACGCCATGCATGCACATCGCTGCCGCAGAGGCCGCAGGCCAGTGTCTGGACCAGGAGCTCTCCGGGAGCCGGGTCGGGCTTGGGATGCTCCTGCACCCGCACGTCTTTCGGTGAGGTGCTTTGTTTTCTAAGGGCTTTCACGGTCAGCCCTGTACGAATTTGTTCATCGGTTCTTCTCCTTCGAAGTTCCGCAGTCAGTGGTAGCGGCTGGTCCGTCGGCGCCCGACAGCGCCGGGGCAGGTTGACAGCCTCATTGGTGTATCCGGATGCCGCCCGGCGCCGCTCCTGGCTGCAGTGGTCGCAGGAGCAGCACCGGACTCGGCCCCGGGTTGCGGCCGGTCAGTGTCGACTCCGGGGAATCGCGGTCCGGCCCCGAAGGGAGAGGAGGCCTCTTAGCGGATGAATTGATCGACGTAGTCGGCGCCAAGGCCTACTGCTTCGTAATGTGCCCTCGCCAGGGCAATCTTGGTGAAGACATCCTCAATGCCCGTCGGGTTGCCGTCGGGATCCACGTAGATGTAGGTGCCGGTGACGTGGAACAGCGTGGCCATTTCCTCCACCCCGTCAGGGACGACGAGCGTGTGGATATCGCCCGGTGTTTCGAAGGCGTACGTGCCTTCTTCGGCCCACCACTCGTGCTCCAGGTAGTGCCAGCGGCCCTTAAGGGTGACCGCGTGAACCGGCCCGGCGTGCCTGTGCCGGGAAAGGATCCCGGATTTGCGCACGCGCAGGATGTTCACGAAATATCCCTGGCTCGCCGACAGAATCAGCGGGCGGAAGGACACGTCCTTGGACTGGGGCACCCACAGGCGCTCGTCCGCGTCCAGGTCGAGAGCGCCGGGCACGATGACGTCATCGATGATGCCATAGGGCTGCTCGCCGCGGTAAGGAACGGCAGCCTCATCCATGGTTGCTTCAGCAGCATTCGCAGTCATTCTTCTCCTTCGAAGTTTAGGAACCGATGTGGATGTCACATCACTTGTGGAACTGAATCGATTAAGTTCGAACGTGGCCAAAACCAGGTTCCTGAATCGATTAAGTTAAGTATTCATGCCGTCGGTCCGGTGCGCAAGAGCTTTGGAGGATTTTTTGTTGTCCGGGTCACATTCGGGGGTGGCTTAGCCCGTTGTCTCCCTGACTTGAAGGACGTGGGGGAGCACTATGCGCTCGCGGGGCCCGTCATATCCCTGGATTCTGCGCAGCAGCAGTTCGAAGCCGCGCCGTCCCATCATTTCGCGGGGAACCGTCACTGTGGTCAGCTGCAGCGGGCCGGCGCTGGAGAAGCTCATGTCGTCGAATCCGGCGACCGCCAAATCCTCAGGCACCCGGAGCCCCCGTTCCCGGCAGACGTCGAGGACGCCCACCGCGATCATGTCGTTGCCGCACAACACGGCCTCAACCTGCTGCCCGGCGCTCAAGAGCGTCCGGGCCCGGGCGGCCCCGGATTCCCGGGTCAGCGCACCCCAAAGCCCGTCCTCGTTCACAACGGTCGCGCCCTCCATTGCCAGGCCTTCCCGGAAGCCCCGCTCACGGTCTCGGGAAACACTGGACGCGCCGGCGCCGCCGAGCACCGCGACCCTTTTTCGACCTGTCCCCGCCACATGTTGTGCCAGCTCCCGGGCCGCAGCCAGATTGTCGACTACCACCGAATCGGCAGCAGCTCCCTCGAGCACTCGGTGCAACTGTACGAAGGGAACACCGCGTCGGGTGAGGCTTTCAAGCAAGTCGCGGTCCTGATCGGCTACAGAAGTGAAGAGCAGGCCGGCCGAATTCCGGTCAAGCTGTGCCATTGCCGCTTCGGTCTGTCGCTCCCCATTAATGCCGACGTTGGAGACGAATACCTCGAAGCCCTCCAGAGTGGCCGCGGCGATCACTCCGCTGGCAAGATCAGGGTAAAACGGGTTTGCTATGTCGGCGAAAAGCAGGCCGACGGCATCTGTCCGCCCGCGGCGCAATTGCTGGGCTACCTTGTTGGGGCGGTACCCCAGGTCTTCCGCAGCAGCGAGGACACGATCACGTAAATCCTCACTAACCCCGGGCCGCCCGCTCATTGCATAGGACACTGCCGCGGATGAAACACCCACCCGCTGTGCAACGTCGCGGATGGTGACTCGCACACTCTTATCTGGGCCTGAACGCTCTTCCGTCACCATAAACGACAGCTTATCCGTTTAAGAAGATTCGAGCGTCGCGCTTTCTCCTTCGGCCGCGCTTAGCCATTTAGCCGTCTCTCATGAGGTGAGCGCCGATGCGGCTTTCCTCTCCACGGAAGCCGGCCACCTGCTAGCCCGTTGCCGAGTTAGGACTCCGCGTACAGCAACTCGTCGGCTGCCATCTCATCAAAGAATCCCCCTGCGGCAAGCCCTGGGCGCGGACCTCCTGGGCGACCGGTGGGCCCACAAACTCAGCCGCACCCTGGCGGCGGCGAGCACTCACTCGAGGAAGACGGCGGACTCTCGTGTCGCTGGCGGACGTGTTTCGTTTAATCCAAAGGACGCCTCTGCCGGCTCGCGGAAGTGGGGCTGGAGGTAACCGCTAGGACTTACTTTCGGGCTTCCTCCGACCCTCCGGATGGAAGCAGCAGGGGCTGGAAGGCCAGTAGTTGGTCAATCTTGGAGGCGTGGACATCGTGCTGCTATCCATTACTGCATGGGCAGGTGGGGCTCGTCGTCGCTCACGACGTCGAACACGTCAGCCCGACCCTTTATTGGATCGGGCTGACGATCTGGGGTTGCTCATCTTGCAGGGCGCCTCAACGGCGCCCGGTTGATGTCCCTACCGGGCGGGCAGCGCCTCGAGCAGGAACCGGGCCGCGTCGTCGAGGGCCTTGCGCCCCTCGGGGAGCCGGTCTTGGTGCATGTGCCAGACGTGGAACATCTCGGGCCAGACGTCCAGGCTCACTCGCACGCGATTCTCGGCCAGGTGCCCGGCGAGCCGGACTGCGTCGCTGAGCATGAGTTCATTCTCCCCGATTGTGACCAGGATCGGGGGCAGTCCGCGGACGTCGGCGAAGACCGGGGATGCGTCCGGGTCATTCGGCAGTGCCCCGCCTAGGAAGCTGCGTGCCAGCAGGTCCAGGACGGCCTTGCTGTTCAGCGGGTCGAGGCCTTCCCGGTTGGTCATCGACGCGCCTGTGTGCTCCAGGTTCGCCCAGGGTGACAGGGCAACCCCGGCTGCCGGCAGCGGCAACCCCAGATTGCGAGCCTTGATCATCACCGTGACTGTCATGGCGCCGCCGGCCGAATCACCTGCGACCATCAGACGCTTCGGGTCCTGACCCTGCTCCAGCAGCCAACGGTATGCGTCGACGGTGTCGTTGATCGGCGTGGGGAAGGGGTGTTCCGGAGCCAGCCGGTAGTGCGGCAGGAACACCCGGGCGTTTAGTCGGACTGCAAAGTTTCCGGCGAGGCCGTGGTAGCCCGCCGGGCTGCCGACGATGTAAGCACCGCCGTGGATGTAGAAAAGGGCCCGGTTGTCCTCCACGGTCTCGGGCGTCACCACGATCCCTGGGATCCCTCCCATGTCCACCTCTTCGATGGTGACCCCTTCCGGGGTGGGATGGGCGGCCAGCATCTCGTCGTATGCGGTGCGCAGTTCATCGAGGGTCGTGTCCGACGGTTCTCCGCGGAGCAGTGGGGGAAGGGCGGCCAGGCTGGAGCTCCAGTTGTGAACAGCGGTGGAAACTTCAGTGGTGATAGGCATGTTCGTTCCTTTCGAGGGGGTTGGTTTAAGTTTTAGCACGTTCATCGGGAAATTGCGATATGACGATTTTGAGGTAGCCTTATGGAGTGCCTACAGATGAGAACCCCGGAACCCAGCTCCAGCAGGATGAGCTGCTTGCAGCACTGCGCGCGCTCTCCAACCCACACCGCCTGGCGATCCTGCAGTGGCTCCGCGACCCCGTGAAGAATTTCGAAGAACAGAAAGTCGACGCCACACGCTACGGGGTGTGCGTCTCAAGCATCAGGAAGCGTTGCGAGGTCTCCCAGTCCACCGCCTCGCAGTTCATGGCTACCCTCGCAGACGCCGACCTCGTGCAGACCACCCGCATTGGACAGTGGACGTACTTCGCCCGCAACGAGGCGGGCATCGACCGGTTCCGGTCCTCCGTGGCCACGTCCCTCTAAGCCTTCCCAACCTCCTGTCGCGGGAAAAGTGAGTGAAGGCAAGAAGCTTGCCCGGCATCCCAGCCCAGGAATCCGGCATCGCGTCAGCGCAACTGAACTCCGCCCAGCAGATCGGCGTCGCCCTTGGCGTTGCAGTGCTCACCACAATCTCCGTAAGCATCACCGAATACAGGCTCCCCGACGCACTGACAGCGCTGTACACCTCACGCGCCTCTAGAGACGCTGCAGCAAACGCAACAGCCAGCGCTGCACTCACGAGTGGCTACACGACGGCGCTTTTCTTCGCGGCCATCCTTCTCGCGGCATCGGCGCTTATCACCGCGCTGATCATCAACGCCGGCCGCCAAAAGGAAACCACCCAAGCGGCCACTCCCTAGGCAAGCCCTAAAAGCAAACAGCCAGCTACGCAAACCTCCACCGGCGGGATGCGCAAGGAATAGGGCACGGCAGGGATCGGTATCACAAACGATCGATTACTGAGACCGTCGGGCGGTTTTCGGGGCGGGTCAGGACTGTCGAGGTAATGAGACGCGGCAAATTGTCCTCGCGGGAACGTTGCGGGTCTCCTTTCGCCGACGTAGCCTCGGCCAGGTGAACGGCGAAGGAAAGCCCATGTCGGCGTCGAACGGCCGAGCGAAGAGAAGCAGGGGCGCGGCTTTCCTGCCGATCGGATCGTTTTCGTTGCCGTTGCGATCGCAATGATATTTCTGGGAACCACGGCCTGGATGGCGTTCTTCACGATGGGCATCACGTTCCTCATCCTCGGGATGCAGAAGCCCGCAGACAACGATGAGCGTCCACCCAGCGAGTCTTCACGAGGCTGACCGCGACCGCATCATCGCGCTGAATACTTTTGTGTCCCTGTTTCTGGGGAAGGGACGGGGTCAGGCGGCCCGTGAACGCCGCCTCGGACCGCAGGCTCCCGGCACATAAGAAAGCCCCTCGACGGAGGGGCTTTCGCGGATGAAGCAGTGGGTTGGTGGTGTTGGTCAGCGGTGATGTGCGCCCCCTTCCCGGACTTCGTGTCCGTCTGACTGCATTCGATACCGAAAGACTTTAATAGCTGATCCGCGGATCGTCCAGCCGCAATGCGGCGTGTCATCCCGCACACGGGATCGCCGCCCAGCTTCGGTGCCCCCGGGCAGGAACCCTGCGCACCGGTGGTTCCGCAGCGGCCAGTGCCTGCCCAACGGTTCTTCGGGAGACCCGGTACTCCCGGACAAGGCAGCGGATGGATAAGCCCTTAACCCCGGCATCCCGGCGGATCCTCGCGAATAGCTCCACTCTCGACTCCATCACTGCCTTCCACCGTTGGGAAAAACTCTGATGGAATCAACCGTGGGGTGGGCGCAACTGAAACTGCGATTCATCAACCGGCGAGCCGCGAAGTGGGCCCAACTCAGACTGCAAAACCGATCCCCACTCAAACTGCCATAATCACCGCCGTCTAAGCAGCCCGGCTGGTGCCGAACCGGGAAAAGAGAAGGTGTGCACAATGTGCACACCCGCGGCTTCGGATCGGGTCGTATATCGGCCGGACTGGGCCGGATTGCGGAGGATTTCGGGGGAGTGGCGGAAATTCAAGTGCCGGAACCCGGTTCGAGTCCCACCTCGGGCACAGCAACCCCCTCGTCAGAGGGGTTTTTGCTTTAACGTGTGTACGTCGACCGGAGTGGGTCCCTCTGACGCTTGTCGCGGCTGGTGCCTGGCCGCCGCGGTGACCTGTTCGGTTATTTGGGTTGGGGGTTCAGAGCCCTGGCTGGTCAGTCCTACGCCTGCTGGGAAGTGGGGTCATCCGGGTCTCTTTTCTGGCTGGTTGTGCTGGGCGTGGTTGGTCCTGCACCTATTCATGTCGCGCGGTCCTGCTGACGACATGACCTGCAGGGATTTCTTGAAGATTTTTTCTCCGGACGCCTTGTTTACCGGCGGCGTGGGGGAGAGCTGGCCGCCTCGACCTCCCACAACGGAAGATCCGGGGACGCCGGGGCATAAGGGTGCCACAGGCATGCGCGATCCCGCCGGATCAGGCCCATCTGCGCCGAACCCTGCGTCATCGGACCAGAACCCCGTGGCGGGAGCACTCCGCGCTCCAGCCCGTCGGTGTGACCTGGACTTTCATCCGCCGCCCGCAGGCGGCGCAATAACGCGGGGGTTCCAGTACCAGGAGTTCCCGGCAGGGAAGGTGAGGGTCCGACGGCGGCCGGGAGCCGCCGTCGTCCGGCTCGCCGCAGTGGCCGCAAAAGTTAGGGGTGGAGTCGGTGGTTGAGCTCGCTGCATCGCCGGTGGTTGAGCTCGTCGAAGCCCGGTTCATAGTGTCTTCTGGAGTTCCTTGATGGGCATGTTCAGCTCGACCAGCAGGTTCAGGTCAGCGTCCGCCGGACGGCCCAAGGTGGTGAGGTAGTTGCCGACGATGACGGCGTTGATGCCGCCCATGAGGCCTTCGCGGGTGCCGAGGTCCCCGAGGGTCAGTTCCCGGCCGCCGGCGTAGCGCAGCACGGTGCGGGGCATCGCCAGGCGGAACGCGGCGATCGCCCGGAGGGCGTCCTTGCCGTCCATGATGCCCTGGTTTTCCAGCGGTGTCCCGGGCCGGGGGTTCAGGAAGTTCAGCGGGACCTCATGCGGTTCCAGGGCTGCCAGCTGGGCGGCGAGTTCTGCGCGCTGCTCGATGGATTCGCCCATACCAATGAGGGCACCGCAGCACAGTTCCATCCCGGCGGCCTTGACCATGTTGCAGGTCTCAAGCCGTTCTTCGTAGCTGTGGGTGGTGACTACCTCGGGGAAGTAGCTGCGTGCGGTTTCGAGGTTGTGGTTGTAGCGGTGCACGCCCCATTCTTTGAGCTGGTCGACCTGGCGCTGAGTGAGCATGCCCAGCGAGCAGGCGATGTTGATCTCCACTTCTTCGTTGATGCGGTCGATTGCGAATTTGATCTGGTTCATCAGTTTGATGTCGGGTCCGCGGACCGCCGCCACGATGCAGAACTCAGTGGCTCCGGTGGTGGCCGTTTCCTTGGCCGCCTTGACCAGTTCCGGGATGTCCAGCCACACGCCGCGTACGGGGGAGTCGAACAGGCCGGACTGGCTGCAGAAGTGGCAGTCCTCGGGACAGCCGCCGGTCTTGATGGAGACGATGCCCTCAACCTCCACGTCCTCGCCGCAATGCCTGAGCCTGACCTCATGGGCCAGCTGCAGCGCCGCCGGAAGGGCAACATCGGGCAGTCGCAAAACCTCCACCAGCTGCTCCTGCGTCAGCCCGCGTCCTTCCTCGAGGACCTGCCGGCGGGCGGTTTCGAGAGTCTCATACCCGGTGGTCGCCGGATCTTCCTGCATCGTCATTGATAGTCCTTTGCGCTGATTAGCTGCGGATATTCCTCCAAGCAGACGCTAGTTTTCCAATGGCGGCAGGATTTTGTCGGGTGTCTACAAGCAGGCGGCTGCCGGATTGGTCCCGATCGTATATTTCATAAGTCGGCGTGCACCCGTGGGTTTGTTCCGACCCCAGACAGCTTGAGGAGCTCTTGCGCTTCATTCGTGACGGTGACACCCTGGGCGTGCACAGCATGGACCGGCTCGCCCGGAACCTGGACGACCTGCGGTCCCTGGTGCAGAAGCTCACCCGGAAGGGTGTCAGGATCGAGTTTCTCAAGGAAAACCTGACTTTCACGGGGGAGGATTCGCCCCTGGCAAACCTGATGCTTTCGGCGTCGTGGGAGCCTTCGCCGAATTGGAACGTGCCCACAGCTACCGGGGCGGGATCCTGCGGGATTTCGTCGTCGAGTAGTTTCAGCTTCAATGAGTACATGCCGCCCGTCTGGTCTTTGCGCCCAAGCCTTCCCTCTGACGCTTCATGGATTGCCGAGCTCCGCGCTCAAGTCATGCGTCCCGATCTCGAGCGGCTCGGACGCTGGGATCCGGTGCACGTCAGAGAGCGCTTCGTCACGGGTTTTCACCCAGCGCACACGTTTGTTATCGAAGTTGAGGCCTCCGCGGTGGGTGTCATTGCTGTCCGCCCCGAATCGGATGAGAAATGGATTGAACACTTCTATCTAGCTCCGGAGTACCAAGGGCAGGGTCTGGGGGGCGCTGTGCTGCGCCATGTATTGATGGCGCAGCACGATCATCGGCCTTTCCGGCTAAATGTCCTCCAAGGCAGCCCGGCGAGACGTCTCTACGAACGCAACGGATTCGTCCACGAGCACGAGGATTCGATCGATGTCTTCCTCGTCGCCGAAACGGACCAGAAGTTTGTACCCGGGACAACCTGTTCCCTCTGAACGTTCGCCAAAGGCGACAGTAGCTGCGAGGCTCCCGGGTCCTGCTGGTAATCGTAAATCGCGACTTGGATGGCCGACTTGGAAGAAAGGGCGGACGGCCTTTGGCCACGGTTCGACCTCATAGAAGTCGTGCAGTAGGGCGCGGCAATCCGTCAACGAGTAGCAAATAGGTGCTCGGCGACTCGACCGAACGCGAGAACGAAAAATTCCGGAAGCCAGCCATCGAAGCGGTGATGGACCGCGCCTCGCTAAACGCCAGCTCGAAGGCATGTTCTTGACCGGGGCTGACAGGCAAAAGCGCGTGTTCGGTAATCACTGGGCGAGTCTCCGACACAGGAACCCCAGGCGCGCCTGCCCGTGCTCCGCAGGATTCCGAAACGGAACGGGAAGCCGGTATTTCTGCTGCGCTTCACCCGCCAGTGAAGTTAACGGTCACGCCACCATTTGTAGGGGACTTGGCTCGGCGGGGAGCGGCCCAACGGCGGCGTGGGGGACCGTCTTACAGCGCGTTGCGGTCTTGTTTCGCGCGGGCGCGGTGATTGCGGACGGTGTCACGGTTTGCGCAGCGCACGGAGCAGTAGCGCTGGCGACCGTTGCGCGTGACATCGACCACGACCGCCCTGCAGGGATCACCCGATGACATCCCGGCGGCGCACCGGCTGAGCCTATGTGCGCCGCGAGTGCTCAGGTGCAGTGCAGTTCCGACACTGATCACGGCGAGCAATACCTGTGGAAGAGCCTGGTCGAGGTCGCGGTAGTGAAGATGCCATCCTTCACCGTCGTGATCGGTGAGGCGCGGATAGGCGGCGGCAGCAGCCATCTGGGCGTTCAACAGAGCAGCCCTGTTCCGTGGATCGCGTTCATCGACGACTGAGAGCCACGCGTCAAGGACGGCGCGGGTTTGCTCATGATCGTCTCCGGCGGAGAGCCTGTAGTCCATCGTCATACCGAACTCCCGAGTCCGCTGCACGAGGCCGTCCCTATCGGCTGGCCAATCGTTGGCCAACGAGGCGGCAAGGAGTACCGCGTATTCACCGTAAGGGTTGAGATGCATAAGGGTATTACATCATTGTTGGGGTCATGATGATTTTTCCTTGGGCTGCCGATTCGCAGACGCGATATATGTATCCAGCGGGCAGGACGGTGCGCTCGTGATCGCGGCCACGGACCTCGGATCAGGGGTTTCGATGGCCGCGGCAAGCGGGATGGCTCTAACGGCACTGGGCATGGTGCTCACGCCGGGTCCGAACATGGTCTACCTGGTTTCGCGCAGTGTGAGTCAAGGGCCAGTGGCTGGAATGATTTCGCTCGCAGGTACCTGTGCTGGCTTCCTCGTCTACATGACGATGGCGAACCTCGGGCTCGCGTTGGTGTTCGTAGCGGTGCCGTGGCTCTACGCCGGAATGAAAGCCGCGGGAGTCCTCTACTTGGCCTACCTCGCGTGGCAGGCACTCAAGCCCGGCGGTCGCGGCGTCTTCGACGTTCGCGCCCTCTCTCGCGATTCGGCACGCAAGCTCTTCCGCATGGGCCTCCTCACGAACCTTCTGAACCCAAAAACAGCCGTGATGTACCTTGCGCTCATTCCGCAGTTCATCGATACGGGCCGTGGAGGAACAACTGTCCAGGGCTTTTCCCTCGGAGCGATCCAGATCGCGGTGAGCATACTCGTGAACGCACTGATCGTCCTCGG
This sequence comes from Arthrobacter sp. P4_F11, assembly GCF_056401395.1. Taxonomy (NCBI): domain Bacteria; kingdom Bacillati; phylum Actinomycetota; class Actinomycetes; order Micrococcales; family Micrococcaceae; genus Arthrobacter; species Arthrobacter sp. P4_F11. The sequence goes on along the minus strand of NZ_JBFUJK010000012.1, from coordinate 96,961 downwards.
TGCCGGGTCGATCTCTGCATTCCTCTCCGGCCGGCCGAACTGGACGAAGTGGCAGCGGCGCGTCACCGGTTCGGCGCTCGGCCTGGTAGCGGTCCTCCTCGCGCGGGAAGTACCAGAAAAAGCAGGCGTATAGCGATTCTGAGGATGAGAGCTGGCCGGGACCGCGTGCCACACCGCCCCGGCGCGGCCGGCCTTAGCGTGTGCCCCGCCTATGGGGCTGTAGCCCTAGGCATCCGGATATTCGACCGGAGAATCCCGGCATGACTGACCGCTGCGCCCTCCGCCCACGAAATCACGCAGCATCCGAAGGTACTGTCGGCTGGTTACGAATGCCTAACCTCTCTGTCCCTGAAAGCGTCCGCTCAGGATTCCCCAAACGCGACAGCAGCACCGCACCGCGGTATGGAGTCCCGCACGGCTCAAGCGATTTCGACGGCTTCTCCGTGCACGATGATCCCGCCGGACGGAGGCATGTCGACGGTGAGCACGCTCGGGCGGCCGACATGGCTTCCCTGGCGCACCACCACGCGGCTTGGCGCTTCCACGAGTGAGAGCAGGCGCAGGTATCCGCCGAAGGCAGCGGCAGCCGAGCCGGTCGCCGGATCTTCGGTGATGGTGCCCACCGGGAAGATGTTGCGCGAGTCGAATTCGTCCGGCCCCATCCCGTAGAGCGTCGTGACGGTGCCGGCCCAGTTCTGGGCATCCATCAGAGTGCGCATGGGATCGGGGTCGAAAACGAACGAGTCAAAAGTCTTTCGTTCCGCGAAGACGAGAATGGGGTGCCAGTTTCCGGCAAAAGCGATCATCGGAGGGTACCCGGGGTGCAGCTCGTCCCGGTCCACGCCGAGCAACCCGAGCAGAGTGCTCAGGACGCCATCGGGGAACTCGGCCACTCGCGGCTCCACGCTCGTGAAGCTTGCCGTCACCGCTGCGACCTGGCCCGCAGTCTCGATAACGACGGGCCCCACCGGGGTCTCGAAAACAAAGGTCCCCGCGCCATCTCGCCCTGACAGCGCGACGGCCAAAGCAATTGTGGCATGGCCGCAAAACGGCACCTCGGCGATCGGGGAGAAGTACCGAACACGGTTCCGGCGGGGGTCTCCGTCAACCGTCGCCTCGGTGATAAAGACCGTTTCCGCATACCCGACGTCGGCCGCGATGGCCTGCATCCGGGCGTCGTCGAGGCGGGTTGCGTCCAGGACTACTCCCGCTGGATTTCCGCCGTCGGGGGTGGTGGTAAAGGCGGCGTAACGAAGTACGTCGGGTGTCTGATTCATTGCTACATCCTCGGTGGGTTGTGAAGATACGGGCGTGGCGAAGACCAACAGGGCGAAGCGAAATGCGGCTAGTAGCACTAGTCCCGTACGGCTCTGCCGGCCATGGCGAGGGAGATGTTTCGGGGGAGGCGCTGGGCGATGCCGGCCAGCAGGCGATTTCCCAAGCCTGAGACGACGCTTACGGGTGTAGTGCGGCGATCGAGAGCGCGCAGGGCAGTGTCGATGACCTCGCTGGCGCCCTGCAGCCGGCCGACCGCTGCGGCCTGGCTCCCGAGTACATCGAAGAACTCGGTGCGGGTAGCCCCCGGGCAGAGCGCGAGCACGCGAAGGCCGGATTCCTTCGTCTCATGTGCCACGGCTTCGGTGAAGCTCAGGACGAATGCCTTGGTTGCTCCGTAAACCGCCATCCCAGGTACCGGCTGAAAAGCTGCGGTACTGGCCACGTTGATGAGTGCGCCCCTCCCGGCGGCGAGCATCTCGGGAAGGAATGCCCGCGTGGTCTCAACGAGAGAGGCCACGTTGAGGGAGATCTCCGAGGCGATGACCGCGGGGTCTTCCTTGACCAAAGGGCCGCTCGTGGCGAAGCCCGCGTTGTTGATCAGGGTGTCGATGCGGATGGCCCGGCCGGCGAGCTCCTCGCGGAGTTCCGCTCCGGCTCCCGCACGGCTTAGGTCCTTCGAGAGCGTAGTCACTGAAATGCCGCCCGAGTCGCGCAGCTTCCGGGCGAGATCCTCAAGCCTGTCGGTCCGCCGTGCGACCAGCACAAGGTTGGCCCCGCGCGCTGCAAATCGTGCGGCAAACTCCGCGCCGAGCCCGGAGCTCGCTCCAGTGATGAGTGCCGTGGTTCCGCTGTAGCTCATGGTCATGTCGAATCCATTCCGTGTGGCGGCCACTCTATGTAGCCAATGCCTACATAGTAGACAGTGGCACCATTGTAGTCAATGACTACTTTGCGGCTATACTGATCACATGACCGATCAGCCCTACCATCACGGCAAGCTCCGCGAGGCGTTGCTCGCCCGTGCAAGGGAAGTCATCGAAGAAGCAGGAGTCGAGGGACTTTCCCTACGGCAGCTCGCGCGTGACCTGGGTGTGAGCCACGCGGCACCCGGCAAGCATTTCCGTGACAAGCAGGCGCTTCTCGATGCCCTCGCCCTTGACGGTTTCCGCAGCATGAATGCGAGGATCACAGGAGCGTCCGAAGCCGCCGGAGACCATCGGTCACGCTTTGTCCGGATCGCCAGGGCCTATGTGGACTTCGCGGTCGCCCATCCGGTCCTGTTGGCCGTGATGCACTCCACCAAGCACCATCCTGATGCCAGCGATGAACTGCGCAGCATCGGTGAAGACGGCATAACGGTCGCCAGGGCGATCATCGCTGAAGCCCAGGAGGCCGGGGAGCTCGCGCCAGGGGACCGCGAGTTGCTCGCTCTCGTCTGCTTCGTGAGCCTGCACGGAGCCGCTGTGCTGGCGGCGGGCAACCTCTTGGATGGAACTTCTATCGGCGCCCTGACGGTTGCCACAACAGACCTGTTGTGGGCGGGAATGGTCGCAGGTATTCCCGCACCCCAGGGAGCCTCGGGAATCGGCCCATGAGCCGCTCTCTTAGATGAACTCGGCGTCATAAACCCCCCGTTGAGCCCGAACCAGCCGTCAGGCATCCTTCGTTCAACGCAACGGATTCGAAAACAACGCTTATTGACGTTCTCCAGAAGGCCTCCCTGTGCGTTGAGGTTTGTCGGCCTGCGGTCCAGCGGGGCACCAGCAGTCGCGGCACGGAATGTCAGAAGTCCTCTGCACTCTGAACTGGTCATCGTGACGTTAGCCGAATGTCTGGTGGCCGGGTTCCATGATCCGGTTCAGCTGTTGTCGGGCCGCGCGTTGCAGCACCAGCACGGTCCTGGGATGAAGCTGTTCCGTCAGTTGGCTGCGCTGCGGTGGCTTCGGTAGATTCTTAGCCCGTCACTCTGGAGAAAGATGGCGCGTTCGTTGCCGCCCGCCAGATGGAGCCAAAGCACGCTGGCGTCAGCTGCCAGCATGTCGATGCGCCCGGTAGCGATGACTTCCCCGTGTTGGTGGATTTGCACGTAGTCTGCCCGTGAGAGCTTGGACCAGTTGGCAATGGGGGCGGGTTTCCGGTTTTCTGTATGAGATCCGGACGATCGGGGCGTCATGGCTTGTCCTTGGGTTGGGGCGACTGCGGTGTCGGAATCGTTTGAGCGTCGGGGGAGGTGGCAGGGCGGCGTTTCCGCCACCCTGCCTCCTCCTTATGGGCTCTCTTCCCACGCCCGACTATCGGGCTGCCTGTTGCGATGGAGTGCGGGAAGAGCGCCCATCTGTGCCGGGCATTGGGCCGGCAGTCGGTGGTGATGGTCCGCTCGGGAGACCCGTTTTGGTCCGGAACATCAGGGCAAATCTCCCGGGGAGCTTTCGCCGTCAAGAGCTGGCTCTCCCTCAGTCCCCGTCACTGCGACGAGCGTCGGAGCGAGTGAGGCCGGCGGTGGCCAGCCCGGGTTTTTGAGGAGAAGTGCAGTGGATCCGTGCCCTACGCCAGGACGCCCGCCCGCCGCCCAAAGACGCACCCGGCAGCAAGTCCGGTGCCTCCCGGGTAGTTGACGCTGAATAGTCCGCCGAGCATTTCACCTGCCACGAACAGGCCTTCGATGTGCTTGCCCTCTGCGTCCAGGACGCGGCCGTGGGTGTCGGATTTGATGCCACCGAAGGTGAACGTGATTCCGCAGGTGACGCCGTAGGCGTAGAAGGGGCCGGTTTCGATCGGGGCGGCCCAGTTGCTCTTGACCGGTTCGGTTGCGGCCTTCCGGCCATCCTTAACGTTGGGGTCGAACGGGGTGGAGCGCTCGATCGAGCTGTTGAAGTCCGTCACGGTTTTGGACAAGCTTTCCGGGTCTATGCCGATTTTGACGGCCAGGTCCTCGAGGGTGTCGGCGACCTCGACAGAGATGCCGGGCATCTCGTATTCTTCGCTGCGCAGCATGGGCCGAAGGCCGGCGTCGAAGATCTGGTACGCAACCGAGCCGGGCTGCTTGAGGATTTCCTTGCCGTACTTGGCGTAGGTGTAGTTCCGGAAGTCGGCACCTTCGTCCAGGAAACGCTTGCCGTCGGTGTTGACGATGATTCCAAACGGGTAGCTTTGCCGGGTGAGGCGGTTGGTGAGTTCGCGGTTGCTTTCGTTGGTGGCGGTAAAGGCATCCCACTGGACGCTGTGGCAGCTGCCCCAGTCTCCGCCCTTGGTGGCGCCGATCTCCAACGCTGCGGCGATCATGTCGCCGGTGTTATAGGGAGTGCCGCGTACCTTCGCGTTTTCCCAGCCTTCGCCCAAGTACTCCCGCCGCCGCTTCGGGTCCGCCTCGAAGCCTCCGGCGGCGAGGATCACGGATTCTGCCCTCAGGCGCAGCTCCCCTTCAGCGGTGTTGACGACGACGCCGGCTACACGGCCGTTCTCAACGATCAGGCTTTGTGCCGCGTGGCCGTACCTGATTTCGATGCCCAGCTCTGCAGCGACCCGGGTGTGGTCTTCGATCAGGCCTTCGCCGCCGCCCACGTTTCCCACGTGCAGGCCGCCCCAGAAGAGGTAGGACCCGTCGGCACGCTCGAAGGCCTGACGCTCGTACATCAGGCGGTACTTCAGGCCCAGGCTGTTGAGCCACCGAAGGGTGGACTGGCTCTCGGCAATGAGGACTTCCGTCAGTGCCGGGTCGTTCCGGCCTTCGGTGACCTTTTCCAGGTCAGACGCGTATTCCTCAGCGCTGTAGGGCGGAACGACGGTCCGGCTGTGCCGTTCGTCCGGTTCCACGAGCCCCTGGAGGTCATCCAGGCCGTTGTGGACGATGCGGGTGGCGCCGGCGGTGTAGAAGCTGTTGCCGCCGGCCATGTCTTTAGTGCCCTTTTCGAGCAGGATGACTTTTCGTCCGCGGACGGCAGCGGCGTGGGCCGCCGTGAATCCGGCATTTCCGCCGCCAACGACGATCACGTCGGCCTTGGTGAGGTTTCCCGCTGCAGGTTCGTTCTGATCAGCCATTGTTTTCCGTCTCCTTCATGTTGAATTCATAAGTATTCGACTGTATACACAGTCGCACAGGGGTGATTTGGGGGTAGAGGCGGCCCGGGGGTGTTAGCGGTGGGCCGGCACGGGGGCTGGCTCTGCCGCTGTCACGGGGAGCGGTTCCTGGGCGGCGAGGCGGTTTTGGCGGCGCTCCAGGGCCACGGCGAGGGCGCCGAGGGCGATGTTGACGACCAGGAATCCCAGCGCGGCAACAAACTGGGCCTGCAGCAGGGACCGGGTGTAGTACTGGCCGATGACGGTGGCGGACCTCAGCAGTTCCATGTAGCCGCCGAGCACAAAGGCCAGTGCTGTTCCCTTGAAGAGGATGATGAGCTGGCTCACGAGGGCAGGACTCATGGACCGCAGGGCCTGCGGGAGCAGGACCAGGCGCAGCGTCCCGACGTGGGAGAAACCCAGTGCGAGGGAGGCCTCGGCCTGACCGGGCGGCAGCGCGAGGATCCCGGAGCGCAGCAGGTCACCGATGACGGCCCCGCTGTACAGGGTCAGCGCGATGACCAGGAACCAGAAGTCCCCGAGTTTGAGGCCGTAGTTGGGCAGCACCAGGGACGTGAAGTAGAGCAGCAGGAGCAGGGGGATGCTGCTGAAGACGTCCGTGTAGACCCGGCAGGTCCGGCGCAGAGGTGCGTGTGTGGAGACGAGTCCGAAGGCCAGGAGGCATCCGGTGATCATGGACAGCACCATGCCGACGGCTGCGGCCGCAATGTTGTTCCACAGCCCCTGGCCGAGAAGCGCCCAGAGTCCGGGCTCGGCGAACGGGGCCCACGCCGCGGCGCTCAGCTCGCCTTTGTCGTAGAGGACGCGGAAGGCCAGATAGGCGCCGGCGATCACGATGAGGGCCGTGAGGATTTCCAGGAGCAGGTGGTGGCGTTTGGCGCGCGGACCGGCCGGGTCAAAAAGCGATACGGTACTCATCGGCTGAACGCCACCTTCTGATCGACTGCGGATACGAGCCGGCCGATGACCAGCCCGATGGCGAGGTAGCAGAGGGCGGCCCCGCCGAAGATAATGAATGGTTGTGCCTCATCCACCGCGATCTTGTCCGAAAGGAACGTCAGTTCGGATACCCCCACCAGGGCAGCGACCGAGGTGTTCTTGACCATGGTGATGAAGACGTTGCCAAGCGGTCTGGTCACCGTGGCGAAGGCCTGCGGGAGGACGATGAGCTTCAATGAGGCCATCGGCCCGAAGCCCAGGGCGCGTCCGGCTTCCAGCTCGCCGCGGTCCACGGTGTTCAGGCCCGCGCGCAGGGTTTCGGCAACGAACGGCGCGGTGTAGAGCACCAGGACGATGGCGGCCGAGGCGTAGAGCGAGAACTGGATGCCCAGGACCGGCAGTCCGAAGACAAACAGCACCATCTGCACGGGAAGCGGCACGTTCCGGAAAATCAGCACGTAGGCCGAGGAAACAGCCCGGGCCGTCCTGATGGGGCTGGTCCGCAGTGCGGCGAGCAGTGTCCCCAGGAGCACCGAACCGGCGGCACCCAGGAGAACGAGTCCCAGAGTCACCATCACGCCCTGGCCGAAAGCGCCGAGGTGATTGAGAAGGAATGACATCAGCGGATCCCTACAGCGTTACTTTGGGCGGGGTAACGTCGCCGGGCTTGACCTGGCCGATCGTGGCGTCGTAGGCCTTCTTCCAGTCCCCGTCCGCGATGGCCTTGGTCAGGAGCTGATCGAGGTAGTCATGAAATGCTGCATCGTCCTTGGCCACGCCGATGGCAAATTCCTCGGCGTCGGCCAAATGGCCGTCCGCAATGCGGTAGGCATCCGGATTCTGGGACTGGACACCGAGCAGGATCGCCTCGGTCGTGGTCACCGCGTCGACTCTCTTATCCTTCAGTGCCTGCGCGCATTCACTGTAGGTGCTGAACAGGACCACGTTGGCCGCGGGCACGGCCGCACCGATGAGCTGGGCCGCGCGGGCCCCGGTGGTGGAACACACGGTCTTTCCGACCAGGTCCTCGGGTTTGTTCACTGAGCTGTCGTCCTTGCGTACCAGCAGGGCCACGTTGCTCTCAAGGTAGGGTCCGGCGAAACTGACGACTTTCTTCCGTTCGTCCGTCACTGCATAGGAGGCGATCACGGCGTCGACCTTGTTCTGCTGCAGGAACGCCTCACGGTTTTTGGTGACCGCCTCAACGAACTCGACATTCTCCGCACTGCCGGTAAGGTCCCTGGCCAGGATTCTGGCCATCTCAATGTCCAGGCCTTCCATCTTGCCGGTGATCGGATTCTTCACGCCAAAGAGCGGCTGGTCGAATTTGACCCCGACGATCACTTTGCCGCGTTTCTGGATCTTGTCCATCGTGCTGTTGGCCGGGAAGCTCCGGGCCGGTTGGGTCTCGGCGGCCGGGGTGCTGCCGCCGCAGGCTGTGGTGCCCAGGACCAATGCGCCGGCGATGGCCAGGGCCGGCAGGAAGTGCTCGCGTTTCATGGTGACTCCTTAGGGTGGGTGCGTCGTTGCACAGGTGCTGTTAATGGACCGAGGAGAGGAAGGCTTTGGCCCGGTCGGAGGAAGGAGAGGTGAAAAACGTTTCAGGGTCGGCAATTTCCACGATGGCTCCGGAGGCCATGAACACGATCCGGTCCGCGAAGGCCCGCGCGAACGACATCTCGTGCGTCACGACGATCATCGTCGTGCCGCTCTGCGCGAGGCTCCGCATGGTTGCCAGAACCTCGCGGGTGGATTCCGGGTCGAGCGCCGACGTCGGTTCATCAAAGAGCAGGACCTTGGGTTCCATGGCCAGTGCGCGGGCGATGGCTGCGCGCTGTTTCTGGCCTCCGGAGAGCTGGGACGGCCGGCTGTGTGCCTTGTCGGCGATGCCGACCATGGCGAGCAGTTCGTGGGCCCGTGTCTCCGCCGCCTGTTTGTCCAGGCCGAGAATTTTCCGTGGGGCGACGGTGATGTTCTCCAGGATGGTTTTGTGGGAGAAGAGGTTGAAGGACTGAAAGACCATCCCCACCTCGGTACGGAACTTGTACAGATCCCTGCCCTCCACCGGCTGTTCGTGGCCGTCGATGAGAATGTGGCCCTCGTCGATGGCTTCGAGCCGGTTGATGCACCGGCACAGCGTCGATTTGCCCGACCCTGAGGGGCCGAGGATGACGACCACCTCGCCACGGCGCACCGACAGATCGATGCCGGTCAGGGCCTGCATGCTGCCAAAGCGCTTGCCGACTCCGCGGAACTCAACGACGGTGTCCGTCTCCGTGATGGCTGTCATGATCTATCTCCTTTGATGAATACGACTGTATACAGTGAAGTACAGTGTGGCATGGTGACCGCAATCACGGCAAGTCATTACGAGTCTTCGATGGGTGCGAACGCTTCGCCACCACCGCGGCAGTTACCAACGGCAGCGGTCTGCGCAACCGTGGCAGCACCGGGCTGATGCCCGGGAGAGGGCAGAAAAGCTGGCGCTTCGGGGCCCGGAGAGCTAGCCGGAGAGCCCGGCAGTGATCTTAGTGGGAGGCCGATTTCCGCAGCAGGTCGAGCCTGATCCGACGGGCTGTCTCCATGTGTTCGCGTGCGGTGTTCCGCGCAGCAGTTTCGTCGCCGGCGGTGATGGCCGCGACCAGCTTAGAATGCTCGGCCAGGGCCTCGTCCCAACGCTCTCCCACAGACAGAGTCGAGTGCGGCGTGCGGATCAGGTGGGTGGACAGCCGCTGCAGGAGATCCTGGAGCACGGGATTGTGCGCAGCCGCCCAGACGGCTGCGTGGAATTCCAGGTTCGTCGACGCCCGGGTGTTGTCATCCGGCTCCGAAAGTGCGCGGTCACGTTCCACTAGGCCTTCGAGCTGCATAATGTCAGTGATGTCGTGGGACAGGGCCGCCTGCCCGGCCGCCTCCTGTTCCAAAAGAATCCGCACGTCATAGACCTGGATGACTTCCTGGGGTGTTGCCTGATGGACCTGCAGTCCACGGGCGCCGCGGTCCAGAAGACGGTCGTGCTGGAGGCGGCGAAGAGCCTCGCGCACCGGCGTGCGGGAGACACCGAAGCGTTCCCCCAAGGTAACTTCCCGCAAGGGAGTGGCGGGAGCAATTGCACCGGCCAGGATTTCAGAGCGCAGCTGGGCGTAGATAGAATCCCCGTCGTGCCGCATCGTTTCAGAACCAGGTGACACAACGTTCCTTCCACAGTGGCGACTCGGAAGGGAGGCTTACGCCGCCACTCGGTCCCGCCAGTTCGCAGACCCGAAGCCATCGCCCGGACACCCATAGTATTCCAGTGGATACGCAAGTGTCCAAGATGTGTTGTCCTTTCCATCCGGATGGTGCATGAGTCGGAGTTGTTCGGCCGCCGCGGCTTGGTTCGGCGTCAGTAACTTTTCGCCGTCCGGGCGGAGCTCGCCCGTCGGTGATACGTGCCGGTAAAGGGTCTGGCGGGTGATGCCGAGTTCGGTGCAGAGATCGCCGACTTTGGTTCCGGGCTTGCCCAGGGAGGCCGTGGCGAGCCTGAGTTTGGCCGAGGTCATTTACTCGGGAGACTGAGTCGCATAGCCCGACATGTAGATCGCTGCCCCCTGCAGGGCCGGTCAGATTAGACAGATGTCCGGTCGTGAAACGGCCTGAAGGAGCTGGAGCCGGCGAACCAGTCCGATTCGGGAGCATCGCCGGAGTTATCCCGCCGGGCACCCTCGATCCGTCCTCCTGGGTTGTGGAACTCACCGCCGAACAACACGAGGGGTTCCCGCTTGGTGATGTCCAGTGCGATGACCTCGCCGACGACGATGATGTGGTCGCCGCCGTCGTAAATATTCCACGGCCGGCACTTAAGCGTCGCGGCGTTCCCCGTCAGCACCGGGACGTTGCCGTCCAGCGTCCATTCCGGTTCCGCGTCAAGGACTTTGCCAGCGAAGTGCAGGGCCACATCCTTTTGTTCTACCGACAGGATATTGATAGCGAACGGCGCAGCTTCCAGATACCGGGCGCCGCGCGAGGACCGGGTCAGTGTGACCTGGGCAAGCGGCGGGTCGAGGGATACCGCGGTGAAGGCGCTGACGGTGGCGCCGTGCGGAACGCCGTCGTCCGTCCGGGTGGTGACCACCGTGATACCGGTGGCGAACCTGCCAAAGGCGTGGCGCAATTCTCGTTCTTCGATGCATCCCATGGCTTCCTGAGTCATCGACTTCTCCTTTCTGCTGTTGTTCAGGCCGCGCTGAATTACCCAAGGTCCCCGCCGCCCACGGGCAGCACCGCGCCAGTGATGTAACTGGCGTCGTCAGAGGCCATGAACAAGATCGGAGCTGCCTGTTCTTCCAGCGTGCCGTACCGCTTGAAGAGGGTGCTTTCGGTGGTCTGGTCCACGATCTGCTGGTACCACGTCTCTTCCTGGGCGGACTGCGTGTTCGGGTTGCGCGGGACCTTCCGCGGCGGAGCTTCGGTGCCGCCGGGCGCGGTGGCCACTACCCGGATACCCTTTGGAGCGGCTTCGAACGCCAGCGACGCGGTCAGAGCGTTGACCCCGCCCTTGGACGACGCGTATGGAACGCGATTGATGCTTCGGGTGGCTATCGAGGAGACGTTCACGATGACCCCGGCCGTCCGTTCCACCATGTGCGGCAGCACTGCGCGGCAGCACCACAGCGTGGGGAAGAGGGAGCGCCGTACTTCGGCCTCGATCTCGTCCTCCTCGTAGTGCTCGTAGGGCTTGGCCCAGATCGTACCGCCGACATTGTTGATCAGGATGTCGATGCGTCCAAACTCTGCCACGGCGTAGGCCATCAGCTTCACGGCGCCCGCATAAGTTTCCAGATCGCAAAGGAAATATCGTGCAGGTGCATCACTGGCCGTCAGCTCCGCACACACTTCAATGACCAGCTCGGACCGGTCCGCCAGCACCAAGGTGCCTCCCTCGGCCGCAATCCTACGGGCGACGACGGCCCCAATCCCTTGGGCAGCGCCGGTCACCACAACAACCTTGTCGGTAAAACGCATTGCTGTGCGTCCTCTCATATTGGGATTTTTCAGCCGTTGAGGCCAGTTCGATATCTGCGTAGGTGCCCCGGCGTCAGCTGATGGCTTCACGTTCCCGTGGCGCCGGCTCCGTCGAAGCAATCTGGGCTTTAGCTGTCGAGCTTCGCACCATCAGGGTGGCCAGTCCGGCCAGGACCAGGGGTACCGCGAGTGCCATGAAGTAACCGGAGACGCCGAGTCCCGTGAGAATGAGCCCGCCGAGGGCGGAGCCCACGATGGAACCGAGGCGGCCAATTCCGATGCCCCAGCCGGTAGCCGTGGCACGAAGTTGAGTGGGGTAGGCGTTGGCGATCAGGTAGTTCAGGGCCAACTGCTGGCCGCCAATGCCGAAGCCTGCCAGCCCGATAAGCACGAAGACCAGCGCAAAGTTGGAGCCGGCCAGGGCCAGGCCCAGCGCGATGACGATCCCCGCCGCAAACATGACCAGCAGCAATTTTCTGGGGTTGACCTTGGGCAGGATGATGGACAGAGGGATGGCGAAGAGGATAAAGGCGCCGTTGACGGTCACGGTTCCCATCGCGGCCTGCGAGCCGGCCAGCCCCAACATCTTGAGCGCGGTTGGCATCCAGAGCAGCAGCAGGAACCACGCGATCCAATTGAGCAGGTAGGTGGCGAAGACTGCGATGGTGACCATCCGGTACTTAGCGGAGAAAAGTACGGCGACGGAGCTGCGCTCCTGCATTTTGTCGTTGGTTGCGAGCACGGCGTCCGGGCTGACTGGGCTCCCGGAAATTGAGGCCATGATCTGACGCGCCTGTGCGTCGGCTGCGGAGGTGCCCTTGGCCGCCAGGAAGATCGGCGATTCGGAGAGAATCTTGCTGCAGACCAAAACCATGGCAAGTGGCAGCACGCCGCCGGCCAGGAAGATGCCACGCCAGCCCATCACTGGCAGCCATGCCGCCGCCACAAGCCCACCGAGTAGCGCGCCACCGGGCAGGCCAAGCAACACCAATGTCATGAACGTGCCGCGGCGCGATTTGGGACTGTACTCGGCGGTCAGTGCCAGCAGCGCCGGGGTGGCCCCGCCCATGCCGAGGCCAATGAGGAAGCGCAGAATGACAATCTGCTCCAGGGATTGAGCAAAAGCACCGGCAAGGGAGAACACACCAAAAAGGGCCAGTGCGAGCAGGATGGTCTTCTTCCGACCGATCCTGTCCCCGAAGGTGCCAAGGGACATTGCGCCCACGCACATGCCAACGGTGCTGGCGGTGATCACCCAGGTCATGTCAGTGGCCTGCAGGCCGAAGTCTTCGGCGATTGCCGGTCCGATGAATGCAATCGACTGGGTGTCGAATCCGTCCAGCAGTGCGATCACGAAACAGAGGACGACGATGGACCATCGTTTGATTCCCATGGGCGTGTTGTCGATAACGTCTTGGACGTTATAGGCGAGTTTAGTCACCGGTAACTCACTTTCGTGTGATGTTCTGACCCGACTGATCCGGGGGCCGGGCGGCTGCGGCCACTTCATTTTGGGCACGCGGCATTACGGCAGGTGGTGGGGATGATATTGGGGTTGGGCCCGGGGCCGGGCGGTTCCGGCCCCGGCGCCGAAAAGGGGTGCTTAGCCCCGGGGGTCGAGCACGAAGTTATAGGTGACTTCGCGGCCCTTGCCGTCGGCGCGCTCGGTGGGGGCCAGGACGAGTTCGGGCTTCACGGCCGAGGCGATGTCGTCGGCGACATGCTCGTCGCCTTCGAAGTAGAGCTGGGTGGTGATGAGCTCGTGCTTCGGGGCCGAAACCTTCAGGTGCAGGTGGGCCGGCCGCCAGGCGTGCCAGCCGGCCGCGGCGATGAGGGCACCGCAGGCACCGTCGGTGGGGATCTGGTACGGCGCGGGCTGCATGGTGTTGATCTGGAAGTTGCCCTGAGCGTCGGCGATGATGGAGCCGCGGAGGTTCCATTCGGGCAACCCGGGGGCGAACTGGGAGTAGAAACCGAGGTCATCGGCGTGCCACAGTTCGATCAGTGCTCCGGCGAGCGGCTGGCCGGCGACGTTCGTGACCTGGCCCTGGAACAGCAACGGTGTGCCGGGTTCGTCGTCGCGCATCGGCAGGGTGGCCGGGGTGTTGAGCGTGGGGGCGTTCGGGATGTAGTACGGTCCCTCGATGCTGCCCTTGGAACCGTGGCGACTGGAGTTGGCGACCTCCTCGACGGAGTGCTCCACCCATACGTCCAGGAACAGCGGCCACTCCCCGTCCTCGCCGACCTGGATGAGCCAGGCCTTGAAAGCGTTGTATTCGTCGTAGGTGACCTTCTCGTCCAGGACGGTGTCGTTGATCGCCTTGATGACGCGGCCGGCAAGCGTGCTGACCCGCTCCTGGCTGGTGCCGGCCGCGAGGTGCTTGTTCTCCCGGAAGCGGGCGGTTGCCCCTGCGCCCGAGGAAGCTGCTGTGGCTTCGGTTTCCATTGTCATGGTGACTCCCTTGTCAAAAAAGAAGGATGGTAAAAACGGTCGGCGGTTCCGGACTGGCAAATTTCGCTCAGTGCCGTGCCGCACATCACATCCGGTGTTGATTCAACGGTAGGCCCGTAATTGGTCGAGGGGAAATACCTATTTCCGGCCCATTGAAAGCTTTTGGGTATGAATGTTCGAGTGAGGGGCCGGGCTATTCGACAGCGGACGGGTGCTTGGCCAGCGGCGTCACCTTGATGTCCATGTAGGGGAAGAGCGGCAGTTCGGAGAGCAGGGTGTGCAACTCGTCGTTGTCCGCGACGTCGAACACCGAGTAGTTGGAGTATTCGCCCACGACCCGCCACAAATGCGCCCAGCGTCCGTCGCGCTGCAGCTGCTGGGAATACTCCCGCTCTTCCACCTTGATGGCGTCGGCGCGTTCCTTGGGCATGTCCAGCGGAATATTGACGTCCATGCGGACCAGATACAGCATGTGGTTCTCCTTGCGTGGTGGGGAGCGGTGTGCCGGCGTTCTGAAGCAGGATGCGGGCCGGGCCGGGCTAGTCCTGCCGGTATTTCTGCAGCTTGTCGGCGTCGATGGCCGCGCCGACGCCGGGGACCTCGCGGACCCGGATGGCACCGTCCATGATTTTTAGCGGCTCCGCGAGCAGGTCATCCGTCATGTCCAGGTAGTTGGAGAGCTCCCCGGCCCGCCGGGAGCTGGCCTCGAACGCCGCACCAAAGGTGACCGTGGCGAGGCTGCCGATCTGGGTGTCGATCTGGTTGCCCATCGTGACGTCCACGCCGAGGCCCACGCAGAGGCCGAGGATCTGCTGGGCTTCGGTGAAACCGCTGCGCGCAGTCTTAATGCAGATCGCGGTGCTGCCGCCGGAAAGCAATTCGCGGGAGACATCGCCCAGGGTGGGGACACTTTCGTCGCCCACGATCGGGATGCTCGAGCTCTGCACCAGCCGGCGCCGGCCCATCGCCTCGCCGGCATCGCACGGCTCCTCCAGCATGGACAGGCCCAGGCCCTCGGTCCTGCGCAGGACCTCCATGGCCTCGTTCGCCGTCCAGCCACGGTTGGCGTCGAGGTAGATCTCGGCGTCCTCGCCAAGGCCCTCCCGCAAAACATGGCAGGCCTCGACGTCGAGGGAGAGGGGCCGCCGCCCGGTCTTGAGCTTGAAGGTGTTGATGCCGTACGTTTCACGGAACCGCAGCGCTTCTTCCAGAAGCTCGGCGGCGGGCTTGAAGCCCAACATGTGCGAGACCCGCATGCTGTCGGTGAAGCCGCCCAGCAGTTTGTGCACCGGGGTGCCCAGCGAGATCCCGATGACATCCCAGAGCGCGATGTCCAGGGCCCCCTTGGCCGTGGGGTTGTTGACCGTGCGCCGGAGCAGCTGCTGGACCTTGGAGCGGTCCAGCGGGTCCAGCCCGATGAGTTGCGGGGCAAAGACCTTGGTCACCACCGAGACGATCGAATCCTGGGTTTCGCCGTAGGTGTAGGGCCGCGGCGGGGTGTCCGCGATACCGCAGATGCCGGTGTCCGTGTAGATCCGGACCAGCACGTGTTCCGCGGAAGTCACCTCGCCGCTGGCGAACTTCAGCGGCCGCGCGTAAGGAATGGCGTAGGGAATGGCCTCTATGCGGTCAATTTTCACGGGGTGGTTCCTTTGTTGCGGATGCGGGTTGTGACTGTGGCGGGGACTGGGCCGGCGACTCCGCGGGGCGAAGCGGGGGCTGTTGCTGGCCAGGGCCCGATGTGGGAGGTAAATCGAAGAGCTGCAGGAAGCTGCGCAGCAGGGGTGTCTCAGCGTCGCGGATCCAGGCAACGGCGAGGTCGACCGGCGGCGGGTTATGCAACGGTCGGAAGACGACACCCTGAAAGGAAAACATCCGGGAAGTCATCGGCACTAGGGCGATCCCCATCCCCGCCGCGACGAGCGAGAGCAGGGTGGAGGTTTCCCTGGCCTCCTGGACGAGCCGCGGCTGGAACCCGGCTTTGCGGCAGGCGTCCACGACGATGCTGGTTACCGCGGAGTAGCTCGGATAACCGACGAAGTCCTGGCCGGCGAGCTCCGCCAGTTCCAGGGTGCCCTTTTCCGCCAGCGGCGAATCTGCCGGGAGTGCCGCGACCAGCTGATCCTGTTCGAGGAGTTTGAGGGCCACAGTTCCGGAGCGGACTGGGGGTCGGAGGACGGCGACGTCGAGCCTTCCGTCCTCGAGTGCGGACTCCATCTGCGGCGTCAGCATTTCGCCCTGAACGGTGATGCGGAGCCCGGGAAAAGTGCGTCGGGCGGCCTGGACGATGCTGGGCATCAGCCGGTAGGTGGCTGTTCCGGTGAAGCCGACGCGGAGGACGCCAGTGGCACCTGCGCCGACCTGCCGGACGTCCTCCTCCAGAGCTTCCAGTTCCTGCATCAGCAGCCGTCCTCGATCCAACAGGACCTGTCCGGCTGGGGTGAGATCCACCTTGCGCGTAGTGCGCAACAGCAAGGGTGTGCCGAGCTGTTCCTCCAGCTGCCGGATCTGTTGGGACAACGGCGGCTGGGCCATGTGCAGCCGCTGGGCTGCGCGGCCGAAGTGACGTTCCTCGGCCACTGCAATGAAGTACTTGAGGTGGCGCGTCTCCATTAGAAGCTCCCGGGCAGCTCGAAGCAGGCGATATGCCGTACTCCGACCAGCTTAGGAGGGCGGATTAGTTAGGGGAAATACCTATTTCGGAGCTATTGGGACGTTTCGCATACCAATCTCCGCCTGTGGGCGGCCAAGCGCGGATCAGGCAGGCCAGCGGCAAGGAGGGTTACATTGTTCGAAAGGCAAGCTGGCCAAGATGTAGGCCCAGCCGAAGTGCTTGAAGACATAGCCGCCCGGCGATGCCGCGGTGACGACCCGGTAGATGAAGTCTGCAAGGAAGATCACGCTGAAAACGGCGTTCATCACCGTGATCACGGTGTCGAGCGATTTGCCCACTTGTTGCCTCACATGAAAACCTCCGAGCGACAGCTGTCACGCGCGGGCAGCAACCATAACCCACGCTCCGGGCACCGCTTCGGCTGGTGACCGCACTCACCGACCCACTGTTGAAATCAGGCGGACTGGTACTTGGACCAACGTGGACGGGATCGCTTGATTATGCGGGCGTGCACCAGTCACGCGCCAAATAGCACCACCAAATAGCTCTGTCATTCACACGGCTGAGCAAGGCAGGCCCGGGCTCGCCCCCGCACCCCGGGTCCGGCAACCACCACCGCCCCCGCCGCCGGGGTTCCGTTGTTTCGTGTGGCTCGGTTAATCCGCGATCAGCGTCTGAAGGGGCGCTGCCCGTCGTGCAGTGGTGCGCCGACGGGATCATGAACGGCTTGAAGGGAGGTGACCTTGTGATTGGAGAGTCGAGTACTAAGAAGTCCCGCGCCCCTTCGATTGGGGGGCTGCTGGCGGCTGCGAAGCTTGGAGCTGGCCGCTTTGGGGTGTGTACAAAGTACACAATTTCGGCTTCGGATCGGGCCGTACCAGTCCCGGATTGGGCCGGATTCCGCATGTTTCCGCGGGAGTCTAGTGTTTGCAGGGGAGGGAATGCAGTTCGAGTCCCACCTCGGGCACGTGTTTTCCCTGTTCAGGGGCTTGTGGGCCGCTGACTGTGTACAAATCTCCTTTATGGGCCCCTGCGGGGGCCCATTTTGGTTGGTGGTGTCTGGTCTGGCGGCTCCTTCTCTTGGCTTGGACAGCAGTGTTGCTGCGTACTCCTTCATGGCCGGTAGCGCTTGGAACTGCATGACTTGCTGAGACTTGGGGATCAAATCCTCTTGTTCATCCCTGTCGCCAGCCGGAACCCGTGGGATACACGTCCTCGTGGCCTCGATGATGTTCTCGAGCATCGGGTAGGGGCCAGTAGAACCCATCGAGTTTGGTGACGACCAGGGCGCCGGCGGCCCGGACAGCCGCCAGGGCTTCGTTCAGTCCCGGCCGTTGCTTGTTCCTTCCGGTCGCGCCGTGGTCACCATTGATCAGGCCCTTGCGGTCGCCCAGACCCGTAAGCGCCTTGCGCGGCGTTGCCAGGTCCTGTTCGTTGGTGCAGACCCGGGCGTAGCCGCTGATCTGCGCGGGCGGGTGCAACTGTCGCGATTGTCCAACCTGAGCGGGACAGTTTTGCGGCCGGGGTACACGCGATTCCAGGATTCCGGTATCTGTATCGGATTTTCTCGCAGCGGCAGTGCGGGCGGATGGTGTCGCGGTGGGGGACCGGCTTG
The DNA here is from genome assembly GCF_056401395.1 of Arthrobacter sp. P4_F11. Lineage (NCBI taxonomy): Bacteria > Bacillati > Actinomycetota > Actinomycetes > Micrococcales > Micrococcaceae > Arthrobacter > Arthrobacter sp. P4_F11. Next base: position 78,982 of record NZ_JBFUJK010000012.1, on the reverse strand, counting down.
CGGGCGGCAGATTCAGCTGGAGGAGGCAGGCTGGTCAGGGCGACCCAAGTCGGCCCGGAGCGCGCGGATGATCGAGGCGAGGATTCCGGACGCGAGAAGTCCTGACCCAGCGGACCGGCGGAATTTCCCCCCAGCGGTGGCAAGCGCCGAAGCGCGGACCGGGCTTCGGCACTCATGTGCTCTAGTTGCCAGTGGACCTCGTCGTCGACCGTCTGGGACCGATAGGCGCCGCCAGTCCGGCCGCTTTCGCGGCATACGCGGCTGCCCCCAAGGCGTGCGCGCCCATGATGCTTCTATAGGCGTTAAATCCTGATTTTGGTGAGTATGGCAGTTTGATTCAGGACGGTACCCCGGACCCCCTTTAACCGGCCGCATTTGCGGACTGCCTAAATATCGCGTCGATTTCCTTAGCCAGTTCCCCGGCGTGGTTGAGGAAGCCCATGTGGCCGCCCGTTACCGTCCGGCGGTTGACTCCCGCATGGGAAGCTACCCACTCGGCGGCCTCCACGAAGAATGGCGCTGTCTGCTCGGCACTGAGTACGGCCAGCGGCACGCTCATTCCTGACAATGCCACCGGCTCGGGCCGCCAGGACGCGAATGCTCCGAACTCCGCTTCCAGCAGGACCCTGGCGTTTGTCCGGAGTCCGTCGAGAAACTCTGGCGGCAACAACGGGGCGGCATCTCCTGCCGCGAACTGGACGAAGGCCTCGGCACCGCCGGCAAGTCCGCCGGCCTCCACGCCTGCCGCAATCACCGGCTGCACGGTGGCCATTGCGTCGTCGGGATTGGACAGAATGCCCAGCAGCGCCGGCTCGTGCAGCACGGCTCCGGTAAAACGCCCGGGGGCCTTCAGGGCAGCGGCCAGCGCTATCAACGCCCCGGTGCTGTTGCCGAACATGACGCATGGCACGGTCCCGAGCGTTTCCAACAGGGCAACAACGTCGCCGGCATGCTGGTCCACTGACGTTTCCGCCCAGTCCGGTTGCTGTGAACTGCGTCCGTTGTTCCGACGGTCATAGGCGATGACTGCGTGGTTTTGGGCCAACACCTGGGCCAGTTCGGCGTATTGCCGGGCGTCGCCTCCAGCGCCGGGGACCAGAAGCACCGGCGTCCCATGACCGGTCACTTCAACGTGAAACGTGGTGCCGTTGGCCTCCACCAGAGCGGCCCCGTCAATTGTGCTCATTGCCTTCACCTTTCCGAGAGCGGTATACCTTTCCCTTTCATTGGACGCCCGTGCGGGACCTGCCGTCCAAGACCGCTATGGACTCGGACGATCACAAATTCTTATGATGGGCCATGGAGATCCGCCAACTCCGGCGATTCCTTGTCCTGGCTGAGGAACTGCACTTTGGCAAAGCCGCTGCCCGGCTCCACATCGCCCAGCCTGCACTGAGCCAGGAGCTCAAAGCCTTGGAAAGAGCCTTGGGACTCCGCCTCTTGGACCGGACCCACAATCACGTTGCGCTCACGGACGCGGGTCGGCGTCTCCGGGAGGAAGCTGTCCAAATCATTCAGGCCCACGACGCCGCAGCGGCAGCCATGGACGAACTACGCAGTCCTCCGAGCGGCACGCTCAAACTGGGTGTGGCTGTTGGGGTGGCGTACCCGCTTCTGGCGGAACTGCTCAGCGGTCTGGGTCCAGGCGAAACTGCACCGGAGGTAGACGTCAAACCTGCGGCAGCAAGGGAAGGAGTCCAAAAACTTCTTGAGGGCGAGTTTGACGCTGTTTTCATTCACGCCGTGCCACCCTCCGACGAACGGCTCGGTGTGCTGACCCTAGAAACCGAGCCGATGGGGGTTGCCCTTCCATCCGGCAGCCGGCTGGCAAAGCTGGCAGCAATCAGTCCCCTGGATCTGAATGGCCAGGCTCTGATCTGGTTACAGCGCGACGGCGACCCGGATGTTCGCGAGCGGGTACTGGGTTTGCTGGTGGATGAAGGGATGATTCCGGGCCCGCACCGCTGGTCGCCGAGCATAGCCACCACCATGAGCCTGGTGGCTGCCGGCCTTGGCGTGTCGTTCAAAACGCCGCATCAGGTGGTACCAGGTGATCCTCCCGGCGTCGTGTGGCGCCCGTTTGTTGGGGTGTCTCTCCCCATGCCGACCGTACTGGTCTGGCTCCGGAACGGCGCCTCGCCATTGACCACCCAGTTGGTCGCTCACGCCCGGTGGTACGTCGCGGAAAAATTGTAAGGCGTCGCTGCGGTGGGCCCGTTGGTTGCCCCCAGCAACCAGACGTAAACGGATCCTAATGTTCAGCCAGTCAACAATGCCGGTCCAACGTTTCCTGCGTCCCCATGGGGCGAATCTAGGCGCCTTTGCCATCAATGGACACGAAATCACGCATCTTGGCTGCATACGGCTGCGGTGAAGGAGGTTGCTTGTGTCAGGCATTTGTGGGCTGGCGTGGTCGCTGTGCGGAGTTGTCGCTAGCTTCCTAGGCGCGGCCTGTGCCAGCGCTTCTGCATTCCTGATCGGTCTCGGCGCCAGGAAATCGTACGTAGACATCATTCGTGAACGGTGCCACGATGGCCGAATACAGGGCCTGGCGCGCCGCGCCGGCGCAGATGCGAGGCTGGAGGAACCAATGTCGGGGTCCGATCTAGATCGTGTGGTTGAGCAGTACCACCGAGCGCTCGATGCGTTCGTCAGGGGAGACCCGGAGCTGCAGAAGAAGCTGTTTTCGAGGCGGGACGACGTCTCACTGGCCAATCCGCTCGGCCTGCCGGCTCGGGGCTGGAGTGCAGTTGAGCAGACGATGGAGCGGGCGGTTTCTCAACTGAGGGAGGGCGAGYCCATCAACTTCGAGCGAATCTCGGGGTACGTCGGGACGGAACTCGCATACACTGTCGAAATTGAACGTGCCCGGGCCAAGGTTGGCGGATCCGATGAAGTATCCCCGATTTCTCTTCGCGTGACGACGATTTTCCGCCTGGAGGACGGACAGTGGAAAGTTCTCCATCGTCACGCAGATCCGATCACTTCCCCGCGGCCAATCGAGTCCATCGTCCAGGTTTAGGTCCGGGATCCGTGCCGCACCGGACAGGTCCGGTCGGCGTCCCGCCACTCGTGTTCCACGTCTAAGGAACTGGGACGGATCCGCTCTGCTGCGTCCGCGGCCAGGAGGGAATCATCGTCATGGTCGCAGAGCGGATCAGCCGAACCTCCGGTCGGCCGCCGCCCGATTCGAATGACGCTGCGGTAGCAATGTTGCTACTCCAGCCGGCCGAGGTTGAAAAGTGCAGAGAAGCTCTGTGGTCCGCCGTGAATTCGTGAAGTCGCTGCTGGCGACGAAGCAGCCGCCCAAGGGTTGGCAGCACTTCACCGTCCACGCCATCACCCATCACCCCGAAACGGCCAGCGGGTACGAGGGAACCGTCGCCGCCGAGATGGCCGGAGCCAAGACGGGGGGAGAGACCGGACCCGGATGGCCCACGACCCCGGAACACGGGACTACGTCACCAAACGCACCCAAGAAGGCCGCAGCTACCGCGAAATCCGCAGATCCCTCAAGCGCTACATCGCCCGAACGCTCTACCGCCAGCTCAACGCCCTTTATGCCACCGCAGAACCGGCCCGATCCCAGGTTGCCGGGGCAGACCCTTACCCGGAATAGGAGCACCGGTTGAGCATGCCGGGCTTCGGTTTGATTACGGTTCAGGTGGTGTCCGGTAAAGGATCGTCAACCGGACAGGTTTCAGGCCCGGATTCTTGAGCGATTACAGTTTGAGAGTGAATTTCCACGCATTCAAACGCTTCATCGATCTTGCGCCTGCTCCTGCCGATGCACAGCCTGTCATCCAGGTTGAAGAACAGAACAGCGACTACGAATCTGGGGTTGCACGCATCGGGAAGGAGCAGTGGCGAATCCGCACCGCCCGGATCACACCGACGAAGCCGGGCGCCTTCGTCGCGGTCTGGAAGCGCGACGAAGGCGGATCGACCAGGCCCTTCACGGCTGACGAGTCGATGTCTGGACTGCTCGTCTTCGCAGAGGAGCAGGAACGGTTCGGGGTCTTCCAATTCACCACGGCGCACCTGATCTCGCTCGGATGCGTCAGCTCCGAGCTGCATCCTGGCAAGCGCGGTTTCCGCGTCTATCCCGCATGGTGCACCGACCTGAATCCTCAAGCGTCACGCACTCAGGGCGCGCAGGGGGCTGCGTTCTCCGAGCTTTCTCCGAGTAACGCGTCGCGGACCGTGACTGAAAACGATCGTGCCCTTCAACGGCGCCCGTAAGCCGGTGGTTCAGCGGACGCCCTGGTGACCGCAGGGATTCTTCACCGGGCAGGGGTCCGGCTCAGTAGAGTGGAACGCATGAGTCTTGAATGGGAACAAGTAATTGTCGATTCGGCACGACCGGCCGAGCTTGGACTTTGGTGGGCCAAAGCTTTGGGTTGGGTCGTGACTTTGGAAGCTGACGATGAGTTCGAAATTCGTTCTGCACCGGACCGGTTGCCAGGGTTGGTCTTCGTGCCGGTGGCAGATTCGAAGGTAACAAAGAATCGTCTTCACCTCGATTTTCGGCCGGACGATCCAGCGGCCGAGGTCGAGCGGATGGTCGCTCTGGGTGCCCGCAGGGTCGATGTTGGTCAAGGCGAGCGGCCGTGGACTGTACTTGAGGATCCAGAAGGCAACGAGTTCTGCGTTCTGGGAGCCCGAAAGAAGGCCAGTACCGACAGTTGAAAGTTCGGACAGACCACGGGGCGCCCGTCAGCGGATCCCTTGGCGGGCACTTGGTCGTGGACAGCCAGCGGATGCTCCGAAGTACGAACATCGACCGCGCGTAGGCGTCTAACGGCATCTCGTGGAGTATAGGCTACATGCCATGATGACCAACGAGCGCCTCAAGCCCCTGCTCGATCAGTACGACTGGGCGACGGAACGACTTCTCACTCGCCTCGCCGGGCCCACCAGCAACTCGGGTGATGACAGCGACGTCGACGTACCGGTACTGACGGACGCCGAGTACCTCTGGGAACCGGTCGACGCGTGTTGGTCGGTACGGAGGCGCGCCGATGGGCCCGGACCGGGCGCCATCAAGCTCATCGGCGCGGGTGAGTGGGGGCGAGACGGCGCCCCCGAAAGTCCGTGGCCTCCGCCCCTCACGACGATCGCCTGGCGGCTTGACCACATCTCCGAAACGCTGTTGGGCCGAGCCAACCACCTCGGGGGCGACCGAACGTTCGATCGAGCGACGTACGAATCACGACCAGATGCAGCCGGCGCTATCGAGAGGTTCCGTCAGGCCGCAGCCGACTGGCGCCGGGTACTACTCAGTGTCGATGAGTCCGACTATGACCGGACCGGGCTAAGCAGCTACCCATACGGCAGCGATGCCGAGGAGACGTTTCCGTCGATCGTGTGGTGGGAGAACCAGGAGATCCTGCACCACGGAGCCGAGATCGCGCTGCTCCGCGACCTCTACGTTCACCACGCTCAGTAGCGACGAGCACGCACCGCGGACAGCTCAGCTGGCGGAGTCTCTACGAAGTCGGCAATTCCATGAATGTGTCCCGCGTCATAATTTAACGTCATCTCGTGCACGAGATGATAAAGAGGATTACGTCCGCATCGGTGCATAGTGCCCGCAAGCCGGTCGATCACCGTGCCCAGGAAACGTGCCGCACGTCCCTTGCAGTTACTGGCCTAGGCCATGTACGTAAGACCCGCACGATCAAATGCACGGTGACGGGGGGATTACTGCAACCCTGTTCCTCATGACTGGAATGAAGATCGGTTATGCCAGAGTCTCGACAAACGACCAAGACCTTACCGGACAACGAAACGCTCTCCTTGCCCTTGGTGTTGAAGAGAAGCAGATCTTCGTCGATCACGGACTGACGGGATCTAACCGGGTTCGCCCTGGACTCCGTGAAGCGATGGCGGCATGCCGAGCCGGCGATACGCTGGTGGTGACCAAGCTGGACCGTTTGGCGCGTTCCCTTTCCGATGCCCGGGGTATAGCTGACGAGCTGACGGCCAAAGGGGTAGTCCTCAGTCTCGGCGGCAGCACCCACGATCGGACTGACCCCGTAGGCCGGCTGCTGTTCAACGTCCTGAACGGTGGCGGAGTTTGAGGCAGATCTGATCCGGGCGCGCACGCGCGAGGGCATGGCGGTCGCAAAAGCGAAGGGGCGACTGAAGGCAAGCAGCCAAAATTGTCCAAGACGCAGCGGAAGCATCTCCTGACACTGCACGACGCCGGCGAGCATACGCAGGCCGAACTGGCCGAACTGTTCCGGGTATCCCGGACGACGGTGTACCGCGAGCTCCAAAGGCGCATCAGGTGAAGACCGATGCGGCGCCCCCTGCTAAGAGTGCCACTTAGCGCTGCAAAAAGACCGCCATTCCCAGGACGCCCGCGCCAAGGGGCGCACCGCCGAGGACGCCGCGCGTCTCGCTGGCTGGAGCCGCACAACGTCTACCGCCACCAGCAAGCCCGTGCTGCAAGCGAGAGCACAACAACCTCGCCCGGAAACCACGCGCTGCCTGGAGACTCCGGTTTCCGGCCCTCGCCCAGCTAGCGCCCAGGTCTACTGCACGGACCTCGCTTCGCTCGGGCTGTAGAAGCGCTTTTCTGTTTTTGCTGCGGTCCTTATGTTGTTGCCGGGTAGTTTTCCGCGGCCGTTGTAGGGTCGTGGCTACCCGGGGGAGGCGGGTATGGCTTTGTTGCTGTGGCCGGACGTCCCGTGTCGTGACGGCTCCGTAGGATTGGCCGCCCGCGCTCCCCGCGATGACTCGACCGCTCATTGAGAGACGCGACTTGAATCGCCAGATAAGGACACGACGGCGCGGTTATCTGCCGGGTTCCAACCATCCGACAGACTGGAGGCTGTTTTGGCGAAATTGTGGGCCGGCATCGACGCCGGCAAAGCCCACCACCACTGCGTCGTGATCGACGCCGACGGAAACCGTCTGCTCTCGCAGAAAATCCCCAACGACGAACCGGCCCTGCTCGAACTCATCGCCAACGTCCTGAAACTCGGGGACGGGGACGAGGTGGTCTGGGCGACGGACCTGAACCACGGCGGACCGGCGCTGCTGATCGCGATGCTCGTCGGCCACGGCCAGAACATCCCGTACATCCCGGGCCGGATCGTCCACCACGCCTCCAAGCTCTACCGCGGCGACGGCAAGACAGATGCCAAAGACGCTGCTGTGATCGCCGATCAGGCCAGGATGCGCCGGGACCTGCAGCCGCTGCGGGCAGGGGATGAGATCAGCACCGGGCTGCGGCTCCTGACCGCACGCCGGGCGGACAAATCCGCGGACCGGGTCAGGGCGATCAACCGGCTGCAGGCCCAGCTGCTCGAATACTTCCCCGCGCTGGAACGGGCCTTTGACTACAGCCGTTCCAAAGCCGCCCTGTTCCTGCTCACCCGACACCGGACCCCGGACGGGATCCGCCGTGCCGGCCAGGCGCGGATCCATGCCTGGCTGAAGAAGCACGGCGCCCGTTCCTCTGCCGCTGTCGCCGCAGCGGCAGTGGAAGCGGCGAAATCCCAGCACACCACCGTCCCCGCCCAGCACATGGGCGAGCAGATCGTCGCCGCCCTTGCCCGGGAAATCCTCTCCCTGAACGAGGAACTGGCCAGCCTCGATGCGCTGATCGGTGAGAAGGTCACCGAACACCGGCACGCACAGGTGCTGCTGAGCATGCCCGGATTCGCGCCCGTCCTGGCCGCCGAGTTCCTTGGCGCCACCGGCGGAGACCTCACAGTCTTCGAGTCCGCGGACCGCTTCGCCGGACTCGCCCCCGCCCCCAGGGACTCCGGCAGGATCACCGGCAACCACCACCGCCCCCGCCGCTACGACCGCAGGCTCCTGCGCGTCTTCTACCTCTCCGGGCTCTCGGCGCTGAAAAGCTGCCCGGCCTCCCGGGCCTACTACGACCGCAAACGCGCCGAAGGCAAAACCCACATCCAGGCCATGCTCTCCCTGGCCCGGCGCCGACTGAATGTCCTCTGGGCCATGCTCCGCGACGGAACCACCTACACCCCGGTCCCCGCGCTTGCACCGATAATCGCCTGACTAGGCAAAGGCGAGGACGCGGCGCAAGTACGAGTGATGTGCTGCGCCTTGGTCGCGGTTAGGCGGCGGACTGACTCCAGCGCCACCGCCTACCGAGTCGTCCTCAGTCCTCGACGATGGACATAGGCAAGCCGCCCCATGAACGGAAGGGGCGATGCTGTCCAGCTGCCATCCATCCGCGGATGCCTGGAACGTAGCGGTCTGCGGCACCGAGTAGCCCGACGGGACGTTGCTGGGCCCATTCGCCGCCGAGGCCTGGTGTTCTTCGGTCAATTCCTTGAAATGGACGCTTGCCGTCGGCCGGGTCACCTCCACAGTCTCCACGGTGATCGTCGTCGAAAAGTCCGTGTACCAGAAGCCCATTGACTTGAACCCGGCCTTTGACCGGGCCACCACCGGAAGGTCCCGCGCGCGCTTGGCTAGGTAGGCCGCCGTCCCCTGCCCTTCGGCCAGGCGTGGAGTCGGGGGATTGTCGAGGACGGTGTCGTTTCGGTCTCGACAGCAGTCTGGATGATGGCCGTGAGCTCGGCGGACGACGGGCTGGGCACAGCTGCTGCGGAGGATTCGACCGGGAGCGGCCCGGCAGCAGGCTGGCACCCGTAAAGGGCCAACCCAAGCAGGACCGCTATGGCGGCCGACGTGCGGCGGTAAGTCATGATGCTCCCCCTGGTCATCGATGGTCCCTCAGCCTGCCCTGCCGGCTCCACACGGTCAACGAGGCTCGCCATGTCCCGATCCAGGATCGCGCGGGATAAGCCCACCTGAGAATGTCAATCTGTTTTGAGCCCGCTTGGCGTTTAATAGCAGCCTGATTCGGGACCACCTTGTGTCGGGGGCGTTGTCCTACGGCCCGGTACCCGCGTGGGAGTGCCGCTCACTCCGAGCGCCCTCATCCGCCGTCTCGCCGCCGTCGGGGTCAACATAGCGCCAGCCCCGCGCGACGGCATTCACATCCCTCGCCCAGCAACTCCGTGGTGCTCTCCGACCTGACCGGCATCCATATAGGGACTACTGGCGACGCGTCGTGGCCGCCGGCAACGCCTACTACGCCGGGCTCCTGCGCGGCAGCCCCGAGGACGCTCAAGACTGCGGGGCCAAGGCAAGCCAACACAGTTGCCTGGATATTGCCGCTTCAACTGGGCTATTCATCGTCTGCGGCATCACGACATCGTAGGCTGGCTGGCTGGCTTCGGCTGTGCGGTGTCTTTGTGGTCCATGGCTGGCCGTCGAACGTCCCGCAGCCTCAGCAGGCGTACGTTGCCGTCATTCGTCCTCTTGCGTCGTCAGACTCGACGGCCGGACCTGCTCTGCGCCGAAGTCGACGTCATCACAGCCCCGATCACGCTCATCGCCGGGGCCGTCGCCGGGGGAACCTCCGACAACATCCGGCAGTGCATCTCCGGCAAGGGCGGATGCGCCGGAGCCGTCCTCGAAGGCGCCCTGCTTGTCGCTGGCGGAACTTTCGGCCTCGGCGCGATGAGCAGAATTGCCGCCAAGTCGGCAGACGAGGTGGTCGACAGTCTCAGTGTCGTGTCCAGCGTTGGGCGGCGGCCCACTGCGGCGGTCCGGCAGGCCGCGGACGAAGCTGCTACGGACGCGAACGGTGTCTTACGATGCCAAGCCTGCGACACTATGATGATCCCTCGCTCGGGTGCAACAAACTCGCGGGAGTTCGACCACATATTCCCGCTCTCCCGCGGTGGCGGCCGCGACATCGACAACATCTGGGACCTCTGTCGAACGTGCAACCGTCAGAAGGGCGCGCAAACCCTCGACGAATGGAATGGATACCCGTGACGATTCCGACATCGCAGCCCGAACTCCCATACGAGACGAAGTTGTATGTGTGCATCCACGTCTTCGATCGGATCCGGCCGGTGCTGTATGTGACTCGCCCGGACGGTGATTGGTGCGCACTTTGCGGTGGCGATCATCCAGACGACGCGAGCTCTTTCCGTGTCGTCGGGATCGGACACGTTATCGATTACGACCCGTCGGTGGCGGAGGTGCTTGATCTTCGCCCGAATCAAGAAGCCGAGCGTGAAGCGGTTGGGGAGCCATGGCTGCGGTCCGACTTCTAGGACGCCTGCTCTTCGTCGCGCTCAACGGTCGTGCTCTTCGAGTACGACCATTGCCAGCGTTGAGTTGATCGACGGAGATCTATCGTCTCGTCACCAACGCTTGCCTGACCGTCCTCCTCGAGACCCGGTATTCCCGGGCAAGAGTCCGGATCGAGAAGCCCTTGACCCTGGCATCCCGGCGGATCCTCGCGAATAGCTCCACGCTTGACTCCATCACTGCCTTCCACCGTCGGGAAAAACACTCTGATGGAATCAACGGTGGGGTGGGCTCAACTGAAACTGCGATTCATCAACCGGCGAGCAGCGAAGTGGGCCCAACTCAGACTGCAGAACCGGTCCCAACTCAAACTGCCATAATCACCCACCCTGCGGCGAATCTGCCCGGGTAAGGGTTCCGGAACTAGACCAAAAAGGGCCTCGCTGCGCTCGGACAGCACAAGCATTCTTCTATTCTTTTTTGCTGCTGTCCGTTGGATCATACGTGCCCGCTCCACCGACTCAACCGTCCTGCGGACGGCCGCGCACCGGATGCCTTGGGTCGGCGCTGCGCTTATTTCCTCCCACAACGCATCCGGTGCTTGCCCTTCGGGTTGCCCCGGTTCCGTCGGGCACAGCTACGCGATGCTCCGCCAGCAGGCAAAAAACATGGTGGGGGAGAGGGAAGCCGGTACTTTCGGAGCCCGCCCCGCCCGAGCGAAACGGAGCATCACCTCATGAGCACAGAAACCATGACCCGCACGGCCACGGCCGACACCGCGGAACCGGTGACCGCCCCGGTCCTTCCCGCCGACGACCGGGCCGGGGACGGGTACGACTGGATGGATACCCTCGACGGCACCGCCTGGTCCGTGCTGCCGAACTGGGGCAGCGAGGGCTGGGACGCCGGATCCTGGCCCTACATCATCTTCGCCGTCGCCCGTACCCGCGATCGGAACGGGGAACTGTTCGGCTACGGCACTTACGTCGAGGGCGACACCGCCATGCACTGGTTCCGGTCCCAGGACGCCTGCTTCGAAGCGATCACTGCCGAGGCCTTCTTCCACTGGGCCTCAGGCCAGTCCGACGGCCCGGACAACCTCCCAGCCGCCGCCGCCGAACTGCCGGCCAAGGACCGGAAGCCTTACCCCGGCTGGACGGACTAGAAACACCCCCGGGTGTCCCGGCCGCCACTGGCCCGGACACCCGCCAACATCCGTTGACAACATCATTGAGATTCCTCCGGATCGTACGTGCCCGCTCCACCGGCTCAACCGTCCTGCGGACGGCTGCGCAGCCGATGCCTTGTGTCGGCGCTTCGCATATTTCCTCCCACAAGCCATCCACTGCTGGCCCTGCGGGTTGCCCCGGCTCCGTCGGGCACAGCTAAGCGCTGCTCCGCCAGCAGGCAAAAACAACCGGGGGAGAGGGAAAGCTGGCCGGTCACCAAAGCCGCCCCACCCGCCGGATCCTCAGCAAAGGACGAGAGAAACCATGAACGATCGCATTGCACGCGCAGCCCTGACCCGACTCTTCGAACCCGGCGATCGTGTCGGTCGGACCCTCGCGGGCAGGCTCGGCGCGTACGCCGCGTTGAGGCTTGCCACCGGCGCCCAGCCCGTACACGCCATTCCGGAGGCCATAGTCGAAGAACTGTCAGAAGGGTTGAGACGGTGGGCTCCGCGGGTTCCGGAGGTCGACCCGGAGAAGGACCTGGCCACCATCGAACGCCTGGGCAGCGGGTTCCTCATCCGAGGAGATGAACGCTGGCCGGAAGGCTTGGACGATCTGCCCGACGCCCCGTACGAACTGTGGTACCAGGGCAACATCGACAACGGCATCCCAGCGCCTTCGAAGTGTGTCGCCCTGACCGGATCCCGGGACACGACCAGCTACGGCGCCTCCGTTACGGGAGATATGGCATACGGGTTGGCCCAACGCGGAATCTGCGTGATCTCAGGGCTGGCCTACGGCATCGATGCGCACGCGCACCGGGCCGCTTTAGCCGGAAGCCAGGGAGAAGGACTGGCAACCTTCGCGGTACTGGCCGGAGGCCTTGACCGTGACTACCCGTCAGGTAACACTGACCTTGCGGCCGCGATCCGCGGCAACGGCCTGACGCTCTCAGAGCTCCCGCCCGGTTCCGCCCCGACCCGGCACAGGTTCCTGCAGAGAAACCGCATCATCGCCGCCCTCGCAGGCGTTACCTGTGTCGTGGAAGCCCGCTGGCGCTCAGGGGCGCTGAACACCGCACACCACGCCGAAACCATTGCCCGGCCTGTCGCGGCCGTCCCCGGGAGCGTAAAAAGCGCCAACTCGGAAGGATGCCACCGGCTCCTGAAAGAAGGCGCGGCGGTGCTGGTGTCCGATGCGGCCGAACTGGCCGAACTTCTCGCAGACTAGTCCCTAGGCGCTGGTCACAACGCCTTCAAGAGTCTGCTCCGGAAAAGCTGCGCACTTTTCGGCCGAGCTAGACGAAGGACCCTTGCCAACGCATCCGAAATGGCAATTCGCTCTATTGGCCACAGCTTCGGCTGGTATTCGACACGGTGGGACAGGAATGCAGTAGCGGAGCAGGCATTTATTCAGAATAATTATTGTATAAATCGATTTTGAAATGATGTCAGAAGAATTATCCGAATTCCAGTCACATTGTTTTGCTGTTGCGACTCAGTATTTTTGAAATTACTAAGTAATAACGATTTCCGAGTGCGTTTGGTTAGCTTCCTGAGTCTGAGCTTGAATATCTACGTACAATCCGAAAAAATTGGGGCAAGTTATTTTGTTGAAACATATTAAAATCGGTCTTATGGCCGTTTCGCTGTCAACCCTGATGGTTGCTGGTACAGTCGCTCCTTCATACGCCGATGCGCCTGCTGAAACCTCTGCGAACCGGGTAAGTGCTCCCACGGGTGCGGCGGCAGAGCGGCAGAGCGGCAGGTCTTGGCTGAGCTACGGCAGAAGATTGCTTCTGCGGCGCACGCCGGCGACAGCGCTGCCAAGAGCTCGTTGGATGCTCTTGACCTTCTCAGGAAAGACAAGAAATCAGAACTAGCCAGAATCATCCTGGGTGAAGGAGTCATTGAAGCCTCTCAGCGTCCTGGCAGCGGCGTCGAGGTCCTGCGAAGCGGCGACTGCCTGTCACCCGCTAAGGGAGTGAGTGCGATGGCTGCAGTTCAGGCCACGTACAACGTGACTGCCAACTGCGACGCAGACTTCACTTTCGCCGGAGTCAGTGTGACCAAGGTCCGCCTGACCGGCTCGTATGTCACGGGAAGCGGTGTGGTGCTGGGCACCAACAATGCGAGTGCATACGTCATGTACTCCTACGAACCCGGGACAAGCGCCTCCTTCAGCAACTTCAGCCACTACGTTTCTGGCGGGAGGGGCTATTTTCAGACTACAGTCATAGTGACTCGGACTATCTTTGGCTGGAACCACTCCACTAGGTCCGGGAATCTCCGGCTCGTAACAAGCGGCCCCGGAGTAGTCTCCTGCGGATGCGTGTGATTTACCGTTATGAACCCTCTAGTCCCAACGTTTTCGGAAGCGGTGCTTTCTTTCGGGCCGCTCGTCCTACTCCTCCTCGCTGCCTTGGGAATAGTTTATTACTATGCCTCCAAGGCATACCGAAATGTGAGGTCTAAGGCTCTCCTTTCGGGTGCTCATGGAAAGAGTGCATTGAAAGACGACCAAAATCTGAAATAGTCCGCTTTCGGTTCAATAATTCCAAATCCGGCAAGGACCCACCGTCCAATGGGTGGGATCCTTGCCGGATTTCTGCATGGGCTCAGGCGATCACTGAGTTCGCCGCGATTCCGCTCAACCTTCCCTAGCCCGAGAATCCTCGACACTCTTCGCTGACGGCAGTCGCTTAGTTGGGGCTCTCATCTTTTGCGGCGGGGCAGACAGGGATAGCGCTATGTTCCGGTGGCTGGGGCGCGTTTGCGGAAGGTTCCGGCGATGGAGAGTTTGCTCGAGTATTGGATGGACCCGTAGCGGAAGAGGTGCACGGCGAGCCGGAGGATGAGGAATCCGATGATGAAGAGTTCGGCGATGACGATGGTTGCCTCGAGCGGGCTGAGGGTGCCGAAGCCGTTGCGGAGCATGGCGGTGACGGGGGCGGAGAGCGGGAAGTAGGTGAAGATCTGCACGATAAGGGCGCGCGGGTCCGAGACGTGATGGCGTGATCGTCCCCAGTATTTCCCAGAACGCATGGCTATGAATCTGCGTGTTCCTGAAGAGCTGGACCGGCGCCTGGACCAGCTGGCTGCCGAGGAACACACCTCCAAGTCTGCGTTGCTGCTTCAGGGTGCATTGCTTGTGCTCCAGCGTCACCGGCGCAGCCGTCACATCGGCGAGGGTCTGGAGTTCGTCATGAGCCATGACGCGGAGCTCCTGAACCGCCTTGAGGATGCATGACCGCGTACTTCGAAATCGAGGATGCACTGCAGATTTTAGACCGGTACGGGATCCATATCCGCGACATCGGACTCCTGGCCGCGGCATTGGCCCGGCCGGCAGCAACGGTCTTGGGCGGAAGCCCATCCGCAGTTGCCGATGAAGGCAGCTGCCTTACTGGAGTCGGTGGCGCGGTTCCATCCTCGGATCGACGGCAACAAACAAAGGGCGTGAACGCTGATGGTTCTGATGCTCTGGATCAACGGCTACCGGCATGACTTCAGCACGGATGCGGCATTTGATCTCGTCGTGGGGTGGCCGCCGGCGATGTCTCGCTTGAAGTCAGCGCCGGGCTTATTGCCACGCATCTCGTCCGGCGCTAGCTGGACGCCGGGTCCGTGGGCTTTGCCGGTTGGCTGCTTTCCTGACCCGTCATGTGAATCTGTGCCGGCTGGGTCATGAGGTGGCTGAAGGGAGGTGGCAGCGATCATGAAGATCCGGGAAGCTGGGCAATCGTCTGGCTCTTTTGCGGCGTCCCGTCGACCTCGGATTTTGAAACCCCAGAACTGCCTCAAGCTGAGCAGAATCTGCCAGGACAAAGAAGGACCGCATGCCTTTGTTGCGGGGTGCGGTCGTTGGACTGAGAGCTTCGAAGCGGCCAATTTGCGGTGTGTACAAAGTACACGCTTTGGACTTCGGATCGGGCCGTATGTGGGTCGGATCGGGCGGGATTCCGCATGTTTCCGGGAGTTCCCAGTGTTTGCAGGGGCAGGAATGCAGTTCGAGTCCCACCTCGGGCACGTGTTTTCCCTGTTCAGGGGCTTGTGGGCCGCTGAACGTGTACAAATCTTTTCTGGGCCCCTGCGGGGGCCCATTTTTGTTGGTGGCCGTTGCGGTCTGGCGGCTCCTTCCCTGGACTTGGACAGCGGTGCTGCATGCTCCTTCATGGGCGGGAGCGCTTGGAACTGCATGACCTGCTGCGACTTGGGATCACTCGGGCCTCCCGTCTTGCTGTTGGTGTCGGACCTGGTCGGCCTTGTACCTATTCGTGTCCCGGAGTTGTGGTGACGGCATGACCTGAGGGAAGTTTCTGGGAGATTTTCTGGTCCTCGATTCGTTCCATATTCTTGGGCCGGGGAGAGGTGGACGGGTGTTTGTCCGGCAAAGGTTGTGTGGACATTGTCCACGCCGATGTAACGTGATGCCGTAGAACACCGGTGACCTCCTGCCTGGTCCAGGCGAGAGCCGGAAAGGAGAAGCGATGAACACCCCTCCATACCTGCGCTGGGACGAATCAGGCCAGCAGCAGCTCCTCGCCCGGGCCGAAGCGCTGCTCCAGCGGCAAAGACGGTGCCTGCTCGGAATCGCCGGGGCGCCCGGTGCCGGAAAATCCACCATCTCCGAATGGCTGCTGGAGCACCTGCACACCGACCATCCCCGGCAGGTCGCCCTGGTCCCCATGGACGGATATCACCTGGCGCAGTCGCTGCTCGAGTCCCGCGGGCTGGAGCACCGCAAAGGCGCTCCGGACACCTTCGACGGTGCCGGGTACGTCGCGTTGCTCCGCCGGCTGCGCACAGAGACCTCGCGGGAGACCTTCGCACCGGTGTTCCGCCGTGAAGTCAACGACGCGATCGCCGGGGCCATCGCCGTCCCGCCAGAAACACGCCTGATCATCACCGAGGGCAACTACCTGCTTCTTGACGAGGCCCCATGGAACGAGGTCGCAGCCCTCCTGGATGAAACCTGGTTCGTGGAACTCGAACAGGGCGAACGCCAGCGCCGGCTCACCGCCCGGCACCTGAAGTTCGACAACGACGCCGCCATCGCCGAATGGCGCGCAACCGGCAATGACGAACGCAATGCCCGCCTGGTAGCACCAGGAAGTCTCCGGAGCACACTCGTCATCAAGCACACACCCGCAACCGTCTCGGCGCCCGGCCGCGAGTAAGCGGCCAGAAACCCAGCCGCGGCTTCAGCGGGACTGCGGCGTTACTCACTGCCTGGAACACAGAATGCCCCCGAGTTTCTTTGATGAGTGCCCACCCTAACGTGCCTTCGTAGCCCCTTCTGAGCGGCGGCTTGTCATAGTCTCGGGTATCGGCGGCGTAGGCAGACTCTCAGGCTGCGGTAGTGACAGACTTCCGGTGTTGTGAACGCATTCCTCCCGTCTTGCGAAATGCAGGCAAGCCGCAGTTCTGTGCACGGGTTGGTGCTGGTGTTTTGGGTCTTGCTGTCAGGGCCGACGGGGGATTGGACGGTTTATTGAATACGCAACATCTGCCACGGACGCGGCTGTCCCGTCCTCGTCTGATTAGGAGGCCGCCGCGTTGGCCGGTGGTGAATTATCCGGGCCCAGCCAGGCCATGGCTGCGGTGACGAGGGCTTCGGTGCCGGTCTGCAGGGTCGGCTGGAGGACGGGTAGGAACATCGGCGAGTGGTTGGCCGGAACGTCCTCCAGCACCCGGCCGTCCCGTACGGCAGCCCTGTAGGTCTGCGGGTCCGTTCCGCCGATGCCCCAGTAGGTGTAGGGGATGTTGCCGGTCCGCGGAATATCGCCAAAGTCCTCGCTGGCGGTCTGGAGCTCGAGGCTGCCGGCCCGGTCACCGAAGTAGGTGCTGAAGGCCCCGGCCACGCGCGTGGTTGTTGCCTCGTCGTTGACGGTGAGCGGAAAACTGTCGAAGGTTTCGAAGTCCGGTTCTTTGGGGGAGCCGCTGGCGGCGCACTCGGCTTGGACGGCACGTCGGACAGAGTCGAGAATCCGCTGCCGGGTGGCGTCGGTGTAGGTGCGCAGGTTCAGTTCCATGACCGCGTGGTCGGGGATGATGTTGCTCTTGGTCCCGGCGTGAAGGCTCCCGACGGTGAGGACGGCAGGTTCGGTGGGCGGGGTTTCGCGGGAAATGATTGCCTGCAGGCGAAGGACGATCATGGCGGCTAGCACGACAGGATCAATAGTGTTCTGCGGCATTGAGCCGTGGCCGCCGCGGCCGTGGACTGTGATGCGGAGGCTGTCGGCGCTGGATAAGACCGGGCCGGACCGGGTGGCGACGTGGCCCGAGACTCCGGGCAGCACGTGCTGGGCGAGTGCGACGTCGGGCGGGGGGATGCGATCAAGGAGAGCGTCGGCGAGCATGCCGCGGGCGCCGTCGCCGGTTTCCTCGGCTGGCTGGAACAGGGCAACGAGCGTGCCTCGCCACTTGTCCTGGTGCTCGGCGAGCAGTCTGGAGGCGCCCAGCAGGCATGCGACGTGAACGTCGTGTCCGCAGGCGTGCATGACGGGCACACGGTCCCCGCCCTGGTCCTGGGCTGTGATGGTGCTTGCGTAGTCCGCGCCGGTCCGTTCCTGCAGGGGCAGCGCGTCCATGTCGGCCCGGAGTAAAACCGTTGGCCCGTTGCCGTTTTGCAGCACCGCAGTGACTCCTGTTCCCCCGATCCCGGTCTCCGTTTGGAAGCCGTAGGAATCCATGCTGCGCGCCACGTTGGCGGCGGTGCGGTGTTCTTGGTGTGAGAGCTCAGGGTTTTGGTGGAGGTCCTTGTAGAAGTCCTCCTGTTCCGGGCGGATTGACTCGTAGTGTTGCAATATCTGTTCGGTCGCGGCCACAAGGTCTCCTTTCCTCCGGCTCGAGCGTCCTGCCCTGCCCCCCAACCTACGCCGGGCCGGTCCGACCTGCTAGGTCTTGCCCGGTCGCGCGCCGTGCCGGGACCGGGCAGCGTGGGGAACCCGCCACCGCAACTGCAGGGAGAGCACCCGCAGGGTGAAGACCACGGCCGCGACGCAGAGTTCTGTCACGGCGTTGAACAGGCTCAGCTGCCACAGGGCAGTGATCAGGGCCGCTCCCAGTAGGGCCGGGACGGCGTAGATGTCCCGGGGGTTGAAGAGCTGCGGGCCCCGGTTGGCGACGACGTCACGCAGCAACCCCCCGCCGACCCCTGTGGTGACGCCCAGCAGGGCGGCCGAAACGGGGTTGATGCCCGCGTCCAGGGCCGTGACTGCCTGAGCGGCGGCTCCGTCTTTGGCCATCAGTCTCCTCGCTCCCGAAGTTGACCTAAAGCGGTTGGGATTTCGTATGCCCGAGGACAGACCAAATAGGTGGAAGCTTTACATAAGATCCGCTATCAACTCTCGCCCTGCAGAGTGGCCCATGGCCGATAGCGGAGGTGCCATCCCGGCGCCGTGATGCTGGACTCCTTGGCTGCTTCGGGGGAATAGCGGGGGCTGCGGCGGTCTTGTTCTAACCGGGGCGTCGACAACCGGCTGCCTCGTGAAAGGACCTCATTGCCCACTCCCTTTATCCCGTTCACCGTGCGCGCTACTGTCCGCGACGACCACAAGCGCTCTTTCCGCACGGACATAGAACGTCTTACCGGCGGTCATCGCGGGTGGGCGCCGCTGGATGTCGTCAAATCCACCGACACCCAGGCGCTGCTGCGAGGAGCGATCGCTCAAAGCGTTCACACCGCTACGGACGCGAGCCTCGCCCGCTACCTCCAGGATCGCTTTGTCGCTGATAACGATATTTATTTGGATCTCACCGTCTGCATCGGACGCTAGCAGACGCCCACGCAAGCCCCGGACCACGCTGGTCCGGGGCGTTTCCATGTGATCGAAAGGCAGCCGGGCACATACCGTCGCGCCCCTTGAAGGCATCGTGGCCAATTAGTGCAACGCTCTGGACCATGCAGCGGCAGCGCTGAATGACGTGGCGTCCCCGGCTGTGATGCGGGTGTGAGGCAGGGAAGGTGTTCCAACCAGTGAAAGTCCAGGTGGGACTGCAAGCCGGGACATCCTAGGGTTGAAATTCCTCTACTCCCGCAGACCGGGTAGTCAATGCCAGCAACGGACGGAGCCCCATTGGTTGACATTGCAGTCGAGCAGGTTCGGCAAGTAACATCTCCTGCAGCCATCACACCGGTTATTCCGGGTTTCCACCCTGACCCCACAATCTGTCGGGTCGGCTTCGACTATTTCCTGGCAACGTCGAGCTTTGAGTACTTCCCCGGAGCGCCGATCTTCCACAGCCGGGACCTCGTAACTTGGGATCAGATCGGGAACATCCTCACCCGGCGGAGCCAGTTCGCTGTTGGGGACGGCGTCCTTCAGGCGGGATCTTCGGCTCAACGCTCAGGCATCACAACGGTGAATTCTGGTTCGTCACCACGAACATGAGCGACTTCGGTGGCGGTCATTTGCTGTTGCGGTCCAAGGAGGCTGCCGGCCCGTGGAGCGACCCAGTACAGATACCGGGAACGCTGGGCATCGACCCGGATATCGCGTGGGACAGCGACGGAAGTTGTTACCTCACCTGGGTGGGGTTCGGCCCCGGCGAGAATGAGTCCGGTATCGTCCAGGCGCGGCTGGATCCCGACGCTGGCCGCCTCTTGGAATCTCCCAGGAAGGTGTGGCAGGGAACAGGGTTGGCCTACCCGGAGGGGCCGCACCTGTATGAGGCGGGCGGCTGCTGGTATCTGGTTTTGGCCGAAGGCGGCACGGAACGCGGTCATGCCGTCTCTGTCAGCCGTGGCAGCAGTCCCGCAGGTCTTTTCGAACCGCATCCGAACAACCCCATCCTCAGTCATCGCAGCATGGCGGCGCCCGTCCAGAGTGTCGGCCACGCGGACCTGGTCGAAACGGTCGATGGTGATTGGGCCGCGGTTTACCTCGGTGTTCGTCCCCGAGGCGTTGTTCCCGGCTTTCACGTCCTGGGTCGAGAAACTTATGTTGCGGGTATCTCCTGGGACCAGGGTTGGCCGCGGTTCGATGAGGACCGTTATCAGGTTCCCGTCGTCGGGTCTTCGTTTATTGACGATTTCTCTTCAGACAGCCTTCACCCGCGGTGGATTTCACCCGGCCAGGACCCGGCTTCGTTTACGGCCGAAACCCCCGAAGGTCTCCTTATCAGGCAGAGCCAGACTGGCAGCGTTCCCATCTTGGCAACCAGGGTCCTCGGACACGTTTGGGATGCACGCGCGTCAGTTCTACTCTCGGGTGACGAGGCGGTCAGGTTCCTCCTGAGGATGGACGACTTCCATTGGTATGGCATCGAAGCCTCCGGACGCCAAATCCGGGTCGTGGCCCAGATCGGCCCCCTTCAACAGGTGGTAGCGACAGCGGAAATCGACCCAGCCCCTGGACCATTTCAGCTGGAAATCGCATGCAACGACTCACCCTTGGCGGGCCAACCGGGCATAAATACTGGGCCGGACGAAGTCACATTGGGCTTTCGAGAGCACGGCGAGCTGACGACGCTCGCGCGGATGGACGGCCGGTATCTGTCCACAGAGGTCGCCGGCGGGTTCACCGGCCGCGTTGTCGGACTGGCGGCAACCAGCGGCAGCATTGTCATCGAACGGTTCGAATACAACCATCACGATTAGCGCCGCTCGAGTTCGTCCATCCCTGAGAGTCTCCGGCCCCATTTAAGGCACGATTGCGCTCTCCCAGCCAGTGCGACCGCCGGCGGTTCTCCAGGATCAGTGGCAGAAGGGCCGCAGGGGAGGCAGCAACGGCGGCGGCCTGCGAGGCTTCCTCGGCCTCCCCGTATCCCCAGAGTGCGAATATTGTGGGGATTCCGTGTATAGCTGCTCCCGCGACGTCGTAGCTTCGGTCTCCGACCATTGCGGGACTGGAGATGTCTACGCCTGTGGAATGGAGCCGAAGCAGTAATTCGGCGATGACGTCTGCCTTGCTCGCTCTTCCCTCGCTATCTGACGCTCCGCATACGGTGATGAAGTGGCAATCAATTCCGAACATTCGTGCCAGTCGTATTGCTTGATCTTCAACCTTGGATGTGGCTACGGCCATCGGAATGCCGGCCGAATGTAGGCGTTCGAGTAGATCGATGATCCCGTCGTAGGGGCTGGACTGTTCGGCGCCATGATCGGCGTACGCTTTGCGATAATGTTGGAGGGCCTTTTGGGCCGTCTTTTCGTCCAGTTGTGAGACTGATCTGAAGGACTCGATCATGGGCGGACCAACGAATCGGCGCAGTATGTCCATGCTGGGGACCGGCGCGCCCACAGCTGCCAATGCCTGTGCAGCACTTGTTGTAACGCCCGGTGCCGAATCCAGGAGCGTGCCGTCCATGTCGAACAAGATGCAGCTAATGCCAGTGAGAGACGGCCGGGCTTGATGAAGTGTCATTTTTTCGAGGCTTTCGGTCTTGAAGTTGTTTCCGTACCGGTTGGGTCCGGGGGATTATTGCTGTGAAGGGCAGGCATGGATCGAGTGAGTCTTGATCAGATTGATCAGAGGATTCTTGCGGAGCTTACGAAGAACGCTCGCATGAGCCATGCAGAGCTGGCGACCAAAGTCCTCCTTTCGAGGAACGCTGTGCGCCAGCGGATCGAGCGGATGGAACGGCAAGGGTATATCCAGGGGTACACGATTGTTGCCGGCCCTCCGGGCCAGGGCCCGGTGTCCGCCTTCCTGATGGTTTACAGGAAGGACCGGGTGCGGGGGGCGGACGTCATCTCCGTGTTGCGGTCGATTCCCGAGGTGGTTCTGTGCGATGTCGTGAGCGGTGACTTTGATCTTCTGGTGAGGGTCGAGGCCCGGTCGCTGGAGAGGGTTCAGGAGATCTGGGAGCAGATCGCTGCTATTCCCGGCGTCGCGGACACGGTGACGGCCATGACGCTTTCCAGTTTCATCAGGCGGGGCGCCGGAGGTGCCCGCGCCACGGAGTGAAAGTGATCAGACTCCGGTCATGTTTGGATTTCTGACAGGCAGCACGGCGGAGTCCAGCAGTGACCGAGCTGCGTCCCGAGCCAAGAGGTTCTTTCTGGTGACGATGTCCAGAATGGTTGATCCGTCCTGGAGGGCTTCCGTGGTGCGCAGTTTTGTGCCGGCTGCTCCGAGGAACTGGAGGGGCGCAGTCCGTCGGCCGCGCCCCTCCAGTTCGATCAGTTCTTGATGCAGATGACTTTGGGCTGGGTCATCTCCTCATACGCGAAATGGACGCCCTCCCTGCCCATGCTCCCGTACTTAGCCCCGCCGAATGGCATGCCGTCGAACCGGTAATCAGAGGAATCATTGATCATGACGCCGCCTGCTTCGAGCTGGCGGGCCGCATCCATGGCCCTGGCCAGGGAGTCGGTGAATATGCCCGCATGAAGACTGAACTCGATGGCATTGGCGACGTCGATGGCCTCTTCGAAGGTGTTGAATTTACGAAGCATGACCACAGGGCCGAAGACCTCATCCCTCCACAGGCTGCTGTCCGCCGGGACGGCTTCCAGGACGGTCGGCTGAAGCACATTGCCGTCCGTGACGTTGCCTGAGAGCAGGACGGCGCCGGCGCCGAGGGCCACGTCCAGTTTGGACTGGAGCTCCTGCAATGCTGTGGGGCTGATCATGGGTCCGACATCCGTCTGTTCATCCGATGGATCTCCGGCAACCAACCGCGCCGTTGCCTCCAGGAAGCGCTGGCGGAACGCGCCGTACACGGGGGCGGCCACGAGGATCCGCTGCACCCCCACGCAGTTCTGGCCGGCGGCCCAAAACGCTCCGGAGACGCAGGATTCCACGGCTTTCTCGATGTGGGCATCGTCCAGGACGATCACGGGTGCGTTTCCGCCGAGATCCATGGAAAGCTTCTTCAGGCCTGCCGTGCGGGCGATACTCTCCCCAGTGGAGAACCCCCCGGTGAAGGACACCATTCGTACGTCCCGGGACCGAATGATTTTTTCGGCCACTTCCCGGTCGCCGTGAACAATCGTGAGGGCTTCCGGCGGGAGGCCGGAGCTCACGAGGGCGTCCGTGAGCAGCTGGGCTGACAGGGGAGTCAGCGCAGAGGGTTTGAGGATCACGGCGTTTCCTCCGGCGATTGCCGGGCCGATCTTGTGTGCCACCAGGTTGAGGGGGTCGTTGAAAGGAGTGATCGCGGCAATGATGCCTAGTGGTTCGCGGGAGTACCATCCTGTGCGGTCCTCTGAGCCCTCGTAGGAGTCAAAGGGTATGACTTCACCGGCGTTCCGGCGTGCTTCGGCAGCCGAGAGGCGGAGCGTGTTGACCGCGCGCAGTACTTCCTTCCGCGCCTGGCGGATCGTTTTACCGGCCTCGGACACAATTGTTTGCGCGAACTCCTCGTTGCGCTGCTCGATCTCCGTTGCGGCGCCGTCCAGTATCTTCCCGCGTGCGTTGCGGGACAGAGCCCGTGCCTTCCGGGCGCCGACGCGGGCCGTTTCGATCACGGCATTGCCGGCGGTGGCTTCGGTCAGCGAAACCGCGCCGACCACTCTGCCGTCGTAGGGGCTCATCACGTCGCGGAACTGCGGCAGCGCCGTTTCCGTCGAGCACAGCGTTGATTCAGACATTTGCGGCTACTTCCATGCTGGCTGCGTGCATTGCGATGATGTCAGAGAGCAGGGCGTAGGCGGTCTCCACACGGCCGGCTCCCGGTCCGGAGACGGTTACGGGGCCCAGAAGGTCGGTGTCGAAGGACACGGCATTGGTTGCGCCGGAAACTCCGGCCAGCCCATGGCCGAGGGGGAGCGCTACGGGGGAGACGCCTGCGGTCACTGACCCGTCCGGGTTCCGCCGCGCTGAACCCACGAGCTTCCAGCGGCGTCCCTCGCGGGTTGCCTTCTGGATATTCTCCGGCGTCACTGTCGAAATCCCCTCCCGCTGAACGTCCTTTAGTTCGATGCCTGCGTCGAGCAGCTCGTTGGCGAGGATCAGTACCTTGAGCTGAACGTCGTATCCCTCGATGTCTGCTGCGGGATTGGCTTCGGCGTAGCCGAGTTCCTTTGCCTCGCTGATGGCCTCTTCGAAGCCCAGTCCGGATTCCATCCGCCCGAGCACATAGTTGCTGGTGCCGTTGAGGATGCCTTCGAACCCGTTCAGCTTCAGCCCCGCGAACATTTTCTTGGCCAGGCGGATGACAGGAGTGCCGCTCATGACGGCACCCTCGAATTCGAAGTGCACGCCGTTCTGTTCGGCCAAGGCGGTCAGTTCGGCGCCGCGGAGGGCAACCGGGCCCTTGTTCGTCGTGCAAACGCTCTTGCCGGATTCGAGGCCCCAGCGTACGTGCGAAACTGCTGGCTCGCCGTCGTCGGGATTCGTGAACGTGGCCTCGCAGATGATGTCGGCGGTGCAGTCACGAATAACTAATTCGTTATTGGTGTCCGCGGACCCGCCATGGGCGGCGAAGGTTTCGCTTCCACCGTCCAAATTGAGTGCGATGCCGAGGTCGATCCCCTCGGGCTGGACCAGCGAGCCGAGACGCAGGTCGGTAATGGCCACGACACGCAGGCCGAAGCCCAGCTCGGAACGAAGTGTGTCACCGCGTGTTGCGACCAGTTCGGCCAGCGTCCTGTTGACGCCCCCGAAGCCGATCAGCGCAATGTCATAGGTGGTCATGGTGCTCCTTAAGTCAGATACATCGGTCCTCCAATGCTCACCGCATTCCATGTCCGTCAGTGCATGTCATTGTGACCGAACAACCGGGCGAACTGACCATCTGTGTGCCGATTCGGCAGCAGAGTCACGAGGTAACTTAGGTGCAACATAAGCATGTTGAAATGTTTTTAATGACCCAAAAGCCGTTTTCGTGTTACTTTCATCACTACCGCCACTGCACAGCCCGAGGCGCCCTGCCCCCAAGCCGGGGCGATGTGTCGCATCTTTCGCATCAGACCTATCCACTCACCTGGGAGAAACCATGGAACCGTCATCACCTGTCCAGCTAGACACACAGCCCACGTTTCCCCCGTCGACCGACACTGGGCTCCGGCGGTCCATGGGGGCACGCCATCTGGTCATGATCGCCATGGGCGGGGTGATCGGCTCAGGGCTGTTCCTGAGCTCGGGCTACACCATTTCCCAGGCCGGACCGCTCGGCGCGGTCATCGCCTATCTGGTCGGCGCCTTCGTTGTGTACCTGGTTATGGCCTGCCTCGGCGAGCTTGCCATCGCGTATCCGGTCTCAGGCGCCTTCCACATTTACGCGGCGAGGTCGATCGGGCCGGCCACAGGGTTCGCCACGGCCTGGCTGTACTGGCTCTGCTGGGCAGTGGCCATCGGATCGGAGTTCACTGCCTCCGGTCTCCTCATGCAGCGCTGGTTCCCGGATGTTGACGTCTGGGTCTGGTGCGTCATCTTCGCCTCGATCCTCTTCGGATTCAATGCAGTTTCCTCGAAGTTTTTCGGCGAGTCCGAGTTCTGGTTTGCCATCGTTAAAGTCGGCGCCATCGTGGTCCTCATCGTTCTTGGTGGCGCGGCGTTGTTCGGCATCCACCCGCTCAGTGAGGGAGGCAGCCACCCGTTCATGTTTGAGAATTTCAACACCTCCAGCGGTCTCTTCCCCAACGGTTTCAGCGGCGTCCTAGTCACTGCACTTGCAGTGTTTTACGCCTTCTCCGGCTCGGAACTCATCGGTGTGGCAGCGGGGGAAACAGCTGACCCCGCCACCAGCATCCCCAAAGCGATGCGCAGCACAGTCATCCGCCTGCTGATCTTCTTCGTCGGAGCAATCGCTGTCATCGCAGCTACCATCCCGTTTGATCAGGTAGGCCTGGATGAAAGCCCGTTCGTGACTGTCTTCTCATCCATAGGCATTCCTTTTGCCGCCGACATCATGAACTTCGTCATCATCACCGCCCTCCTCTCCGCTGGAAACAGCGGCCTCTTCTCCTGCGCACGGATGCTCTACTCCCTTGCCGATGAGGGGCACGCCCCCCGGGCGCTGAAGAAACTGACCCGGGGCGGTATCCCCCTAATCGCGCTTTCAGTCAGCATGCTCGGAGGCCTTGCGTCGCTCATCAGCAGCGTCGTTGCGCCCGAAACGGTCTACCTGGCTCTCGTTTCAGTGGCAGGTTTCGCCGTCGTCGGGGTCTGGATGTCCATCACGGCCTCGCACTTTTTCCACCGGAGGTCCTTCGTCAGGAACGGCGGCGATGTCGCCGCCCTTGCCTACAAAGCCCCGCTGTTCCCGCTGGTGCCCATCCTGGCCTTTTCGCTCTGCCTAATTTCGCTCATCGGCATCGCTTATGACCCCAACCAAGTAGCAGCCCTCTATTTCGGAGTTACCTTTGTTGGCGCCTGCTACGCCTTCTTCTACTTCAAGTACGGACGCAAGGCGCGCGCAAACTAACTGTCCTAATGCCGCCATCAACCATCGCCTACCCAGCTACTCGGCCGGGGACTTTCGTCCCCGGCCGAGAAGCCGTCCAACGGATAAACCATGAATTCACAAGACCTGAGGCAACGCGTACGCAGTTCGGGCCTCGACGCCGGCAGCTGGCTGGAGATTGACGCAGCAGCTTTCGAGTCAAACGTCCGGAACCTCCTGTCTATGATCGATAACCGGGCGCTCCTGTGCGCAGTGGTCAAGTCCCATGCATACGGACACGGAGCTGACCTTTTACTCCCTTCCCTTGTTCGTCTAGGCGTTCCCTTCGTCGGAGTAGGAAGTAACGAGGAGGCAGGCATTGCACGCCGCTGCGGTTTTGCGGGCCGGATTTTGCGTGTCCGTGCCGCGGCTCCGCAGGAGATCAAGGCCGGCATGCGTCACGGAGTCGAAGAACTTGTTGCCGACCCGCAGAGCGCCTGGGAGATGCACAAGATCGCTGCCGAGGCCGGGACGGCGATCCGCATTCACCTCGATATCAACGCTTCCGGGATCAGCAGGCACAGCCTCGACGTCTCGTCCACGCTTGGGCGGGCATCTGCGGTAGGGATCGTGAGCCACCCTGGGCTCATACTGGCCGGGATCATGACTCATTTTCCCAAGGACGATACCGGCCATATCGAAACGGCTCTACTTCGTTTCCGCAGTCAGGCGTTGACGCTGCTCCAACTGACCGGAACGCGCCGGGAGGACGTGCTGCTCCACTGTGCCAACTCCTACGCCGCGCTGCACGTCCGCGGCTCGTGGCTGGACATGGTCCGTGCCGGGGCAGTCCTCTACGGCGATTCGGAACCTACAACAGGGCACTTCCAACGGTGTTTGGCCTTCAAAGCCCGGACCGCTTCCATTAATAGCTATGCAGCAGGTACCAAAGTCGGCTACGGGCTAACCCACACCTTGGACCGGGACTCAAGGCTGGCATCAGTGACAGCGGGTTACGGAGATGGTTACCGGCGGGCACTGGCCAGCCAAGGCAGCGTGCTTGTCCGCGGCCGACGCGCTGCCATAGTCGACAACGTTTCGATGAATTCCATGGTTGTCGACGTCACCGACGTGGCGGGAGTTTCCCCTGGAGACGAAGTCGTGCTGTTCGGGCGGCAGGGACGCGCAGAAATCGCTCCGGCAGAACTGGAAGCAGCGAATTCAGCGATACTCGCTGACCTCTACACTGTGTGGGCGCAAGGAAACCGCGTCCTGGTCAACAATGAAGACATGTGAGAATAGGCGTAGTCATCGGGCGGAAGGAGCACGGAGCATGGATTCTTCCTCGGAAGCGTCGTCCATGGCCCAAGGACTTCGAATAGTTCGGTTGGTCGCAGACAGGGAGAAGCGGGGCAGGCGGCTTCTCGGCGTTTCCCAGCTCGCATCCGAGCTGGATATGGAACAAAGCCGCGTCTCACGGCTGACGCAGGAATTGTGTGAGCTGGGACTGCTGGAGCGAGTCGAACGCGGCCCCTTCCGAACCGGTCCACGTTTTTTCAGCCTGGCCGCAGCGCTGAATACCGGCTGGGTCCGCGAATCAAAAACCGAACTTGAGGCGTTAGTGGCTTCTTTCGGCCTTAGATCCAGAGTTTCCGTCCGTGATGGCTTCCGGGTCGTTCTCCTGCGGGCCTCCAGTAACGATGCGGTACCCGGCAGCTTCGTGAAACCCGGCATGGTGACGCCCGTGTGGTGCACCGGCTCCGGACGGGCCTTGCTGTGGGACGACCAACAGCCAGCCGTGGAAGTCCTTCTCCAGGATGTCAACTTTATCGGCGTAGGCGGTCCGGGGGCGGCCCATTCGCCGCAAGAAGTCGCCGAACTGATGGACCGGGACAGGGCACGGGGCTTCATTGTCGCGGAGGAAGAATTCGAGCACGGAATCTACGAACTGGCCGTTCCGGTCCGCAACGCTGAAGGATCGATTCTGGCCGCGCTCAGCGTCCTCGGCAGCCGGGCCGAGATCAAACCCAGCACCAGTGACATTGCAAAGGCCCTTACGGCAGCAGCCGAGCGGCTGGGGTCCTTTGAGGGCCATCCCCGGGGCAACGCAGTCCGGAAGGGCCTTGCCAGCTAGGGCCGGTTCTGCGGCGCCGCGTGACCCAACGTTGACTCAAGCCACTTTCCCCAGGACACGAGAGCCGTAGCGCATAGCTCCAGGCGCGGCTCCAAGCGTGTCTTGGCGCCGACGACCTGAAGCGCTGCCACCACATCGCCCTTGAAGTCGCGAATCGGAACGGCCAGGGAGTAAAGTCCTGGTTCGGCTTCCTCGTCGACAACGGAGTACCCCCGTGCCCGCGCCCCGCGCAGTCGTGACAGGAAGTCCTCGACGTCAAGCGGTGTATTGGGGCCATGGCGCACGAAGGGAACGCCGGAGAAAATGGTTCGGACTTCGGCGTCCGAGGCTTCCCACAGCAGGGCCTGGCCGGCATCGCTACAATACGCCGGGTAGGGCCGGCCCAGCCACGAACCGACCATGTTGCTACTTGCCGGAACACGCTCACCGATGGTGACAGTACTGTTTCCGCTCATAACTCCAAGGAAGCATCCTTCGTTAGTTTCACCGGCCAAGCCTTCCAGGGCGGTTACGCCGTCGGTCTGCAGCCGTTGCTCTGTCAACAGCTGTGCGTCTGTCAGGAGCGACCAGTTCATTGTGTAGGACCGGTGGTCTCCGCGTGCCAGAAACCCCTCCTGCTCGGCGGTCCGCAGGCTGCGCGAAACCTGGCTGCGGTCCCTGCCCAGATCGGCTGCTATATCAGCGACCGTTCCGCCAGACAGGCCTTCTGCGTTGCGGGAGCCCACCGCGAGGACAGCCATGATTCCCCGGCCCATGCTGGACGTCTTAGACATGGATCCGATTCTAGTCAGTGGAGACCGTGTCTTAGTGGATGGCGAAGACACGGGCTGGAAAGCCGCTGCCGTGCAGGGGTTTCGGCCAGCTTGCAATGAGGATCGCGCCGGCTTCTGGAAGTCCGTCCAGATTCGCCATCAGCTCGATCTGCCACCGGTTCCGCGCCAGGACATAGGTCTCCAAGCTGAAATCCTGGCGGGACGTAGCCAGTCCCGGGTCTGTGTCTGTCTGCTCATGGCCGACGGCTGTTACCGACCGCTCCTCGATCAGGAAGGAGAGGACTTCCTGGGACCAGCCAGGCGTGTGGCTGGCCCCCTTATCGTCCCTGTTTGCCATGGCGTCGGCGTCGGGCCAACGATGGCTCCACCCTGTCCGCAACGCCACAAAGGCCCCGGGGGCGATGGCACCGTTGCGGCGCTCCCATGCCTGGACGTCCTCCATCGTGGGAGTGGCGTCCGCATTTGCGGTGACCCGCGCGGTGATGTCGAGGATGGCCAGTGGAAGGACCATGTCCTCCACAGGAATCTGGTCCAAGGTCCGTCCCCCGCGGATGAAATGCGAGGGAGGGTCAACGTGCGTACCCCATTGGCCGATGATCGAATAGCGGTGAGCGGTGAAACCGTCGCCTTTCTCCAGGTCAAAGACCGCCTCCCTGATTTCGTCGGGGAAGGCCGGGAAATGCGGCTGGCCGGGGTGGAAGGCGTGCGTCAGATCGGTGAATGACCTGCCCGCCAGCAACGCCTGCAGACCGTCCCAAAGTCCGGCCGTGGTGGCTTCAATCATGATGCGGCCTCGCTCTCAAAGAGTGCGGGAAGGGCTGTGCTGGAGACGCTGACCGGGCCTGTCAGTTCGATGACCGGTACCTCCCAGGGATGGATATCCACGATGTGCTGCAGGAAGCGTTCCACGGCGGCGTCAGAGAGCGCCGCATCGAAATACGTCGTGAAGACCAAGGTAGGCGAAATTGTCCGCTGCCCCACCTGCCCCAACGTAGGGTTAGCGCCTTCAGTGCAGGTGAAACCCTCGAAGCCCAGGCCGGATTCGAATACATGCCTGTAGTTGCCAAAATCCCCTAAGTCAGGGGATTCCGACGAAGCCCGGAGCAGGGCCGCGATGCCGGCCTCATCTTTGAATGCTTCTGCGTCGCCCCTGGCGAGCCGCGAGAAAGTTTCCGAAGCTATGGGCCAATGCACGCGCAGCTTGCGGACTGATTTCATTGCAATTTTCAAGGGAAGCCTCTTCCTGGGCAGTTCGCAAATGGTGTCTGAAGGCTATGGTGGCATAGAGTGATGTGCATTACAAGCATGAATAAATGCTTATTACGCACACTATTGGAGGAGGGCGCGTTCTCTCGGCACATCCGCCAGACTCTGGGCGTGACTGAGCCGCGGAACACCGGTCAGAGCACGCGGCTGCTGACCGTCATCTGCAAGCCACGGGCTGCACTGCGCCTTTTGGCACTGCACGCTGTGCTACCGTGCATTGCCGGGCCGCGAGGCGCCGCAACTGCCCGGCAGGAAAGAACAAACCGAAATGCTTGGAGCCGTGAACGATGCCCAGTAACACCTTGCTTTCCCGCACTCTCGACGCCGGAGCGAACCTGACCGTGGACGGTGCACTCGCCACCGAGCTTGAAGCGCACGGCTGCAATCTGGAAGACCCTTTGTGGTCGGCTAAAGTCCTTCTGGAGCAACCGGAACTGGTCAAGCGCGTACACCACGATTACTTCCGCGCCGGAGCCACTGTCGCCATCACGGCGAGCTATCAAGCCACACCCCTGGGATTTGCGCGCCGCGGCATCGGCGAGGAAGCGGCCTTGGAACGGGTGGCATTGAGTGTGCGCCTGGCCGACGAGGCACGCCGCGAGTACCTGGCGGAAAAACCGGATGCGGGCCCCCTGCTGGTTGCAGGATCGGTCGGGCCCTACGGCGCGTACCTTGCCGATGGATCGGAATACCGAGGCGACTATGTCCTCAGCCAAAACGAGTTTTTGGAGTTCCACCGGCCTCGAATCGCAGCGCTGGTGGCGGCCGGAGCGGACTTTCTTGCCTGTGAGACGCTGCCTTCATTGCCGGAGGCCGAGGCCCTGCTGGCACTCATGAAAGAGTTTGACGTCGAAGCCTGGCTCTCCTTCACGTTACGGGATGGCGGCCACCTCAGCGACGGTACGCCGCTGGCCCAGGCGGCAAAGCTCTTTTCGGCGGAGCCGCTCGTGGCGGCTATCGGCGTGAACTGCGTGCCGCTGGAGCTGGTCTCCCCATCGCTGGAGGCCCTGGGCAGAGCCACTGATACGCCCCTGATCGCATATCCGAATTCGGGCGAAAGCTATGACGCAGTCACCAAAACGTGGGGTCCGGCCGCGGCGAGCACTTCAGGCCCCGATAGCAAACAGCCCGCAAGCCTTGCGGAGGGAACGCCAATCTGGCGTGAACTTGGTGCACGGCTCGTGGGTGGGTGCTGTCGAACGACCCCACAGGATATTGCCGCCGTGACGGCGCTGTCAGAAACTCACAAACCTGGATATCGACCGGTTGGTGCTGCTGGCGCAAAAAACTTCTGACGCGTCACGAACTTGGCCTATACGCAGTTAACCTAAGTGGCAATGTCCCCTATTGAGTAGCGATGTATCGGGATCTGTGCAGCAGCACCGCCGTTTTTGCGTTTCGGTGAGCTGCCTAAGCGGAACAGTTTGGCCGGCGGGGCATAAGCGAATCCGGAATCCCGGCGTCGGTAGAGGATTTTCCGGTCTGGGGGCGGGCGAGGGTGGCGCTGAAGGAGCGGTATCCGGGACGCGTTGGGTCTTGGATCTGCAGCCCAAACGCCGTGTCCTTTACGTAGTTCGCGGACACGGATCACGAAACGCGGCGCGCCGCCTCAGATAGGCGGCAACCATCCTATTTGGTGAACGGTCTTGTGTGACAACCGTCATTTGATTAGGTGGTTCAGGAACCCCCGTATTGGGCACCGGAATGGGCTTCGATTGCGATGTTGAGTTCTTCCAGGGTCGGGGGGTTTGCTCCCGGGCGCTGCACGGTGATGGCCGCTGCTGCAGCTGCGGTGTGTCCAAGCTGCTCCAAGACAGCTGGGGCGAAGCCTTCGGTTCCTCGGGTGAGAAAGCCCAGGATCAGGGCGGACATGTAGGAGTCCCCGGCGCCGATGGTGTCGGCAACTTTGGACTTCACGGCGGGAATGCTGATGTTAGCGGCGGGGGTGGTGAATTGTGAGCCGTCGGCGCCTTTGGTGATGACGGTAAGTCCGGCGCCCAGACCGAGGATGTGTGCTGCGGTTTCGTCCAGGCTTTTTTGGGGGTACAGCCAGCGGGCGTCTTCGTCGCTGAGTTTGACGACGTCGGTTAGGGGCACGAGCTCTTCGAAGGTGGCCAAAGCTTCCCTGTGGCTGCCGAGCAGCGCTGGACGGATATTCGGGTCATAGGTGACCATGCAGTGTGTGCGGGCTTGTTCGAGCAGGGATTTCACGGCGCCCGCGCCGGGATTAAGGAAAGTGGCGATGGATCCGGTGTGCAGGATTTTTGGGAAGAAGGCGGGGGCTGTCGGGGCAAGATCCCAGGAGATGTCGAAGTCGTACTTGGCGGAGCCGTCGGGTTCAAGGGTTGCTGTGGCCGATGCCGTTTTGGTGAGGGATTTTGATCCGGGCAGAAGTATGACGCCTGCGCTGCTGAGGTGGTTTTCGATGGAAATCCCACGCGCGTCCGAGGCGATGGCTGTGAGCAGACCTGTGGTGACGGCGAGGCGGCCAAGTCCGTAGGCGACGTTGGCCGGTGAGCCGCCGGGGTGTTCCACCGTGTCGTGCGACGTGGTGACCACGTCGATCAGCGCTTCGCCTATGACCATGACGTCGAGCATCTGGTGAGCGTCGTTCCGGGCTGTTGTGAGGTAATCCATGGTCTGTCTCTCGTGGGATGGTGATGATGGGAACTCCCGGTATGGATCCGCCCGCGGACCTGGGGGAGGTCCGCGGACGGAGAAGGGGCTCCGGTAGAGCGGGCGGGTACTAGCCGGACCTCAGGCGGTGGCTGCGCCGGTCATGATCGCCACTGCGTCGGTCATGGTGTGTGATTGCGGAGTGATGGTGGCAGCGCACTTGCCCAGGCGCTGGATGTGGATCCTATCCGCTACGTCAAAGACGTGGGGCATGTTGTGGCTGATCAAGATGACCGGCAGGCCGCGGTCGCGAAGGTCCCGGACCAGCTGGAGCACCTGGTTCGATTCCCGGACGCCAAGTGCCGCCGTCGGTTCATCCAGCACAACGACCTTTGAACCGAACGCTGCGGCGCGGGCCACGGCGACAGCCTGGCGCTGGCCGCCGGAGAGGTTCTCCACCGGCACCGTCACGTCCTGCAGGGTGGAGATGCCCAGCCGGGTCAGCTCATCCTTGGCCTTGGTGCGCATGCCTTTGGTGTCGAGCATCCGGAACACGCTTCCGAGGAGCCCCGCGCGCCTTTCCTCACGGCCCAGGAACAGGTTGGAGGCGACGTCCAGCGCCGGTGAGACCGCCAGGTTCTGGTACACGGTTTCGATGCCGTGGACCCTGGCGTCCTGCGGCCGCTTGAAGTGCACCTGCTGTCCCGATACAAAGAGTTCTCCTGTGTCGGGAACTTCGGCGCCGGTGAGGCACTTGATCAGGGTTGATTTGCCTGCACCGTTGTCGCCAATGATCGCCAGGACTTCGCCCGGGTACAGGTCCAGGCTGACGCCGTCCAGTCCCACGACACGGCCGAAAGTCTTGACGAGGTTCCGGGCCTGCAGGATGGGCTCGCGCGTGGCGACGTGGGAGGCTTCAAATTCAGTCATGGTCATGACTTGACCTTTCGGATCCACTGATCGACGGACACAGCAACAATGATGAGGACGCCCACGGCGAGCGTCTGGTAGAGCACGTCCAGCCCGGCGAGCGAGAGGCCGTTGCGGAAGACCCCGACGATCAGGGCGCCGAGGAGGGTTCCCCAGACGGAGCCGCGGCCGCCGAAGAGGCTGGTTCCGCCGATGACGACGGCTGTGATGGAGTCCAGGTTCAGGTCCACGCCGCCGTTGGGGCTGGCTGCGTTGGTGCGTCCGATCTGGATCCAGGCGCCGACGGCCAGGACGGCGCCGGCTGCGAGGTAGACGCTCATGAGGACACGGTTTACCGGGATGCCGGCCAGGCGGGCGGCTTCCTTGTCATCTCCGACGGCGTAGACGTGCCGGCCCCAGGCCGTCTTGCCCAGGATGAAGGCGACCGCGATGTAGAGCAGGAGCATCATGACGACGCCCGTGGAGATCCTGACCGGGCCCACCGGGAAGGTGGTTCCTGTCCAGGTCAGCAGGGGCGGCATGGCCGAGCCGCGCACTGTCGCTCCGTTGGAGTAGAGCAGTGTCAGGGCGATGAAGATGTTGAGCGTGCCCAGGGTGACGATGAACGGCGGGAGCCGGAACCTGGTGACCAGGAATCCGTTCAGGGCTCCGGCGGCGAGTCCGACCACCAGGCCTGCGAGCAGGGCGAGAGGCGCGGGTATTCCGTTGTTGACGGCGAGCTGGGCCATGACCATGGACGACAGGATCATCACGGCCCCGACGGAAAGGTCGATGCCTGCCGTAAGGATGATGAGGGTCTGGGCGATGGCCAGGGTGCCGACGACGGAGACCTGCTGGGTTATCAGGGAGAGGTTTTCAACCCGCAGGAACCTCTCATTGAGGAGGCTGAACACCACCACCGCGATGAGAAGCACGAGGGCGGGGCTGACGGCGGGGTAACGGTGGAGGATATTGCGTATCCGGCTAAGCGGTGTCTGGCGGTCGAGGAATTCCTCGGCCAGGTCGGCCTGCCCGGCGCTGGGCGGTCCGGCGGTCTGTTGCTGGGTCACGATTGGTCCTGATCTTCGGTGATGGTTGCTAGGGCGGAGCTAGCTCGGTAGATGAAGTGCGGGGAGGCCGATAGCGGACTCCGGCCTCCCCGTCCCCTTAGTGAAGCTGGGTGGGTTACTTTCCCCAGCAGATGTCGGAGGCCTCGGTGGTGGTGATGCTCTTGACGCCGTCGACCGGCTTGTCCGTGACAAGCTCGACGCCGGTGTTGTAGAAGTCAAGCCCCGGTGAGTTGGCCGGCTTCTGGCCGGTCTTGGCGAGGTCAGCGATGGCCTTCACTCCCAGTTCGGCCATCTTGACCGGGTATTGCTGGGCCGTGGCACCGATGACTCCGGACTTGACGTTGTTGACGCCGGGGCATCCACCGTCCACCGAAACGACCAGGACGTCCTTTTCCTTGCCGGCAGACTTCAGGGCCTCGAAAGCGCCGGCCGCGGCGGGTTCGTTGATCGTGTAGACGACGTTGATGTTCGGGTTCTTGGACAGGAGGGTTTCCATGGCGGTGCGGCCGCCGTCTTCGGCGCCCTGCGAGGCCTGGCTGCCGACGATCTCGTATTCGCCGCCCTTGCCGCCGGTGTACTTTCCGGTCTTGGCCTCGTCACCGTTCTTCTTCTTGTCCGCGGTGTCGATGCCGAGTCCCGTGAGGAAGCCCTGGTCCCGGTTGTAGTCCACGGAGACAACCTTGTCGTCAAAAAGATCGACGAGGGCAATGGTCGCTTTCTTCCCCTCCAGCTGGGCTGCGGTCCACTTGCCGATCAGCTCACCCGCGGCGAAGTTGTCGGTCGCGAACGTGATGTCGGCGGCGTCGGCCGGGTCCGGAGGTGTGTCCAGGGCGATGACGAACAGGCCGGCATCCTTGGCCTTCTTCAGGGCATCCACTACAGACGGGCCGTTGGGGGTGATCAGGATGCCCTTGTCGCCCTTGGAGATCGCGTTCTCGATGGCCTGGATCTGGGTGTCCTCGTCGCCGTCAGCCTTGCCGGCAGCCAGCTTCAGGTCCACGCCCTCGGCCGCGGCGGCCTTCTTCGCCCCGTCTTCCATGGCGACGAAGAACGGGTTGGTCGTGGTCTTAACGATCAGCGAGACGCCGACCTTTTCACCGGACGCGGCTCCCGTTGATGAGGCGGACGGGGAACTTCCACCACATGCTGAAAGACTGAGCGCTCCCAGAGTCAGGACTGCTCCTGCAGCGAAGAGGCGGGTGGCCGTTGAACGGGGTGCTTTGGAACTCAACATTGAATCTCCTGATGTTTGAGGCCCTCACTGGCCTCGACAACGATGTCATGTACGATGTAATCAGCATCACACTAGAGAGTCAATAGATGCAACTTAGAAGGAGCGATATATTTGACAACGATGTCCGATCGTAGCCAGCCGACCCTTTCCGCCAGTCGTCCGACAATGCGCCACGTGGCTGCCCTTGCCGGCGTCGGAATAAAGACCGTCTCCCGCGTGATCAACGACGAACCTGGCGTGTCGGACGCCACCCGGGAAAAGGTGCTCAGCGCTTCACGGCAACTCAACTACCAGCTGGACATGGCCGCCGGCAGCCTGCGCCGCGCGGGCAGAAGGACGCTCTCGGTCGGGCTGTTGCTGCCGAGTGTTTCCAACCCGTTCAGCGGCGAGATCAACCGGGCCATAGAAGATGCTCTTGGGGCCAGGGGAATCGCGGTCTTTGCGGCGAGCCTGGATGATGACCCCCAGCGGGAGCAGGACATCGTGGCGGCATTTCTTGGGCGGCGTGTCGACGGGCTCATCCTCACGCCCATCGCCAGGAGCCAGGCGTATGTGATCCCGGAGCATTCCCGTGACCTGCCTTTGATCTTCATTGACCGTGAACCGGTAGGAGTGGAAGCAGATGCCGTCGTGACCGACAACGCCGCAGGCTCCGCGAGGGCAGCTGCTCACCTGATCAGCCGCGGCCACGCCAGGCTCGCCTATCTGGGGGACCGCACCGACATCCAGACCGCCCGGGAACGCCGGCGGGGGTTCATTGAGGAGATCGGCCGGCAGGGAATTCCCACTTCCACGATTCCCGTTCGTGAAAACCTGCACGATGAGGAATCGGCCAGATTGGCCGTGTTGGAACTTCTCACCGCTGCCGAACCACCGACGGCGATTTTCTCCAGCCAGAACCTCATCACTTTCGGCGCCATGCGCGCTCTGAGAGAGCTCGGGCTGAGCAAACGCGTGGCCTTAATCGGATTCGATGACTTCACGCTTGCCGACATGATGGATCCCGGCGTGACAGTCATCGCCCAGCACCCCGAGCGAATCGGGAAGCTGGCAGCAGAGCGGCTCCTGGCCAGGATCGATGGCGACCAGCAGCCCCCGCATACCTATGTTGTCCCGTCTGAGCTCATACAACGAGGCTCCGGGGAACTCCGCCCTCCGGCCTGACAGGGGTGGCCTCCTGAACTATATTTCGAACCCATCGACCTGAAAGGGATCATGATGACCAAGACCCTGTATGCCGAGTTCACCGTCAAGCCCGGCAGCGAAGCCCGCGTTGCTGAAATGATGCTCGAACTGACCCGGCATGTGCGCCGTGAACCGGGCAACGAGCTGTTCCTTCCCTGCACCCGGGAAGAGAACCCCCGGGAGTACTTTGTCTTCGAGGTCTACCGCGATGAAGCCGCGTTCCAGGAACACATCGGCGCCGATTACGGCGCCAGATTCAACGAGGAACTGGCCCGCCATATCGAAGGCGACGCCTCGGAACTGACCTGGCTTCTGCCGCTGGAATAGCCCTCAGCCAATCCCAGCCGATCCACGGTCGGCGGGAGCTGCTGCGTCCAGGACCCACGGAGACGGCTGAACGGAGCCGCCTGCCGGAAATAACCCTTCCAGCCCTACCGCTGGGAGGGAATTTTCTGCTGCCCGCCCATCGCCTCGCCCGGCTCAGCCGCGCGGCGGGCGGCCTCATTCCCGCGCCGCCAAAACCGTTGACTTGTCTGACGGACATCACTTAGTGTCCTTCGCACTGACAACGTTGTCTACCGACGACGCGCGCAACGAAGGGCGAATCAAACGAATGAAGAACACGACCACCCGCAGGACGCATGCCGTTTCTGCACTGACGCTCGCGGGACTGACGCTGGCCGCGGCACTGGCAGGTTCCCTGCCGGCGTCGGCCGCGACGGGCCCCGGGGACGAACCCTACCGGCCGGCCATTCACTACACGCCGGCAAAGAACTGGATGAACGACCCCAACGGGCTCGTCTTCTACAAGGGCGTCTACCACATGTACTACCAGCACAACCCCTCCGGTAACACCTGGGGGAACATGTCCTGGGGCCACGCCGCGTCGAAGGACCTTGTTCACTGGCAGGAGCAGCCGCTGGCGATCTCCACCGATGCAGAGCAGGACATCTTTTCCGGCAGCGTCGTCGTGGACAAGGACAACACGACCGGTTTCGGTACGAAAGAGAACCCACCGCTGATCGCGATCTTCACCAGCGCCTACAAGGACGCCTCGCCCCACCGCGGCCTGCAGGCGCAGTCCCTGGCCTACAGCCTCGATGACGGCCAGACCTGGACCAAGTACTCCGGCAATCCTGTACTGAACCGAAACTCCGCCAACTTCCGTGACCCGAAGGTCTCCTGGTACAACAAACCCGGCGGCGGAGGCTACTGGCTCATGACCGCCGTCGAAGCCACGGATCACAAGGTCGTCCTGTACAAGTCCGCCAACCTCAAGGACTGGACCCCACTGAGTGAATTCGGACCAGCCAATGCCACCGGCGGGCAGTGGGAATGCCCCGACCTGTTTCCCCTCGCCGTGGACGGCGACCCGAAGAACGTTAAATGGGTCATGGTCGTCAACATCAACCCCGGAGGCGTGGCCGGCGGCTCCGCTGGCCAGTACTTCGTGGGCAACTTCGACGGCACCACCTTCACCTCCGAAACCACCAAACCCGTGGCCACGCCCCCTCCCGGGACGGTCCTGGCCGGATTCAACGACGGAACTTACAACGGCTGGACCGTCAACAACGAGCCAGGAAACTGGAAGAACGGCCCATTCGGCAGCACTCCGGCAAACGGAGTCCTTCCCGGCCAGAGCCCCGTGACCGGCTTTGACGGCAGTGGCCTGATCAACTCCTTCAACGACGGCGACTGGCCGCTCGGGTCCATGCAGTCACCTAACTTCACCGTGACCGACGACTACCTGAACTTCCTCGTGGGCGGTGGCAAGCACCCCCGCGTCTCCGACAAGCTGGACAACACCCCGCCCGAAGGGGAGCTCAAGTTTGACGGCTTCGAGGTTCCCGCCGGGACATCGCTGGCCGACACCGGCTGGACTGGGACCGGCGACCTCACCCCCAACTTCCAGCCCTCCACCAGCGGCGGGGACTTCTACCTCGGGGCCAAACGGATCAACACCTTCGAGACCGGCACCGCACCGGGCGATGACCGGCAGGGCACCCTGACATCACCGGAATTCCCCATCACCAAGAATTTCATGAGCATGCTGGTCGGCGGCGGCAACCGCTCCGCGGACTCCGGACAGATCCTGGCCGCCCAGTTGCTCGTCAACGGCAAGGTGGTCCGCTCCCTCGCAGGAGACAATTCCGGAATCCTGAACTGGAAAGGCTGGGATGTCGCCGAGTTCGCGGGACAGAATGCACAGTTGCGTGTAGTTGACCAGGCCACCAGCGGGTGGGGACACCTGACCCTTGACCACGTCATGCTGACTGACGGCCCGGCCGTTCCCCGGTCTGACGAGGAATCGGTAAACCTCGTGGTCAACGGACAAGTGGTCCGCACGGCCACCGGAAACGACAGTGAAAAGCTCGACTGGGCATCATGGAATGTCAAAGAATTCGTTGGCCAACAAGCACATATCAAAGTGGTCGACAATAACCGATTCGGTTGGGGCCACATTCTCGCGGACGACTTCATGCTCTCCTCGAAACCGGCACAGTCGGCCCTGGAGACCTATGACTGGCTGGACTACGGACGCGACTACTACGCCTCCGTGTCCTTCGCCAACATGCCCGAAAACAAACGGGTCATGCTGGGCTGGATGAACAACTGGGACTACGCCAACAACATCCCCACCAACCCGTGGCGCAGCGCCATGGCCCTGCCCCGCGAAGTGAAATTGACCCAGACCCCGGAAGGGCCCCGGCTCACCCAAAGCGCCGTCAAGCAGGTCGACAAGCTGGCCCAAGAGCCAAGCTACTCAACGACGAAGGGCATCCCGATCGAGGAGGGAACAACCCCGCTGCCCGCGGCCGCCTCCGGTCAGGTCCAACGAGTCGACATCACCTTCGCGCCGGGCACGGCCAAGAAATCCGGCATCACCGTGCTGGGCGATGGAGCCGCGTCCACCGTCATCGGCTACGACGCCACGACCGGGAAGCTCTTCGTTGACCGCACTAACTCCGGCAACACCGCGTTCCACCCGGCCTTCGCTTCCATCGAGGACGCCCCCGTCACCCTGGACAAGAAGGGCTACGTCACCCTTCGGGTCTTCCTCGACCGCTCCTCAGTTGAAGTGTTCGCCCAGGATGGTCTGCGGACCATCACCGACCAGGTATTCCCCAACGCCGGAGCCGACAAGATGGCCCTCTTCGCAGAAGGCGGTACCGCCCAGCTCAAATCACTCACCGTGACACCGCTTGAAAAGGCAATGTTCCTGGCTGAAAAGAAGTGACCCAACCCGCCGCCTGACGGGCTCCCCAAGGAGCCGGAACTGAAGGGATTGCGCCCCGTATTGCACCGGGCTCAATCCCTTCAGTTCGTCCATACCCCGGCGGCCGAAACATCTCAGTGCTGACCTGGCTCCAGCAGGTCAGCTGACACAACAGAAGGCTGGGGGGCGCCAGTCCTCCCCGTAGGAGACCAATCCCCGAAGAATCTACGCGTGGTTTCTGGTAGCACGGCTACCGAAAGATTGCCGAGCGCCGCTGCAACTGCTGCCGTCAACATCTGAGGTTCGACTGGTGATGCGAGAGGGTCGCGGAACTGCTGTGCTTTGACGGCTGGCGAGGCATCGGCTGGTTCATGGTCATAACAATGCTGGGGCGCCTTGCGGGTTGCTATAGATGAGAAGTGTTTCGCTGAGCGCCTGATCCAGGGGAG
The DNA here is from genome assembly GCF_056401395.1 of Arthrobacter sp. P4_F11. Lineage (NCBI taxonomy): Bacteria > Bacillati > Actinomycetota > Actinomycetes > Micrococcales > Micrococcaceae > Arthrobacter > Arthrobacter sp. P4_F11. The sequence goes on along the minus strand of NZ_JBFUJK010000012.1, from coordinate 37,587 downwards.
TGGCGGTGACGCCGAGCCTTTTCGTGATTTGCTGCTGTCGACGAGGAGTGGAAGGTGTGAGATTCCGGCCGCAAGAGCACAACGGAGGACGGCGGGAGGTCCCGCCGTCCTCCGCAAAATGTGGCAGTCAGCGCCGTCCGGTTAGGACTCCGCACCCGTTTTTCCAGGGGCGAGACCGTAGAAGGGCGTGAACCGACCTCTGGCTCCGGGGGAAATGTTGGAACGGACGATCGAAGCGCTCTCGGTGCTGCCAAATGGTATCTGTTGGATTGCGGATGTTTCCGGGGGGATCGCCCCGCTCCCGGCCGGCGCGGGGACCGGGTGATGCCTCTTTGTCCGGCCAAAGGTGGCGTGCACACTGTACACACCCGTGTACGTGTGATGCCGATGGCTCATCGGCGACCCCTCTCGTTGCCTATTTCTACCGACACAGGTTCATGCACCGCCATCAATGGCGTAGGCGTGGATGTTGTCCGGAGCCTGGCGGTCCGGTTCGGCCAGCGACGTGTGCTGAAGTAGCAAGTGCCTGCGACGACTGCGGTTGTTTCAGCTGTAGGTTCCGCGGTTCGCAATAGGCTCGCACATATACTCCCTTCCATGCGCGTCTTCGACATCAACTTCAACTACAAGGTCGACACCCCTCCAGGAAAGGACCCGGACTCCCATAGTCCGGTGCTCAAGGCTGACCATCAGCTGCTCTGGACCAAGGAGCTATGCGACGGGGAACTGTTCAAAGTGCAGGTCCCGGCAGAGCCAAAGGAGCGTCGTAAAAACTACCTAATGTTCGAGCAGACCCCGTACAAAAGGTTCACGTTCGGCAGTGACGCCATCACGAACTCCTACACCAAGTGGGGGAAGCCGAGGAACTTGGTCGAGGCTAAGGCCGAGTTGAGCGAGGAGCAGAAGCGCCGCTATTTCAACCCGCCGTACACGATCGGCAGTGCCATGATCTGGCCCGTCAGGAAAATACACCAGCCCACCCTAAACACCGCCAGAGGAATGCGACTACGGATCGCGGACCGGATGGACCTGACCCTGGAATGCATCCGGCGCCACTACGCCGAGGAGCCAGGCAGTCCCCTCGCCGATGTCACCACTAACTACGCGGACTTCTTCAAAGTCTTCTGCACATTCACGCAGTTCGTGGAGTTCTTCCACCTCCAGGACCTCGTGACGCCGGAGGGAAAGATCGACTTCTTCCTAGAGGAGGACGAGAACTTCAAGCGCCCCGGCGTCCCGACCACGAAGGACGAATACGTCAAGGTTCGGGAGGCCTCGCTGAAGTTCATAACGCTGCGGGGCAACCGGATGGCCGACTGGGTCGAGAAGAACCACCCCGACATCAAGGTCGTCCGGCAATGAACAACGTTTACACCAGCCCCTGACGACTTGTGAGGAAAAGGCGCCTAACCCTCCGGACACTCAGGCGATCCCACTAACGGGACGGTGCGGCAGCTCGACGTTGCATCGTGTTTAGACCCTCGCCCAATCGTGTTGCGGAAGCCGGAAAAAGACCATGTGGATCGCAGCGGTAAAAGGCGTGGTTTCCGCAGCGCTTTATGGCCGACGGACGCAGCCAAGCGGATCGGTGATCGTGTCAAGTATTTCTGGCCCCGTAAGGACGGTTGAAGCTGGCCCCACCTTACGAAGATGATGACCGTCGAAAACGAGCAGCGCTGACCGTGCGCGCCCTTGGGTTTTGTTCGGGTGTGGGACTACGGTGCCGCAGCCGGTACCACTTCCGGATTGTCTTGTGAGTGGACGTCGAGTGCCTCGGGAAATTCCGTCCAGGACCGAATTGGTGAGAGAAGGATGGGGATGGCGGATGCGGCGGCAACCAGCGCCCAGAGCCAGAGCATGGGAATGACGCCGGTTGCCAGTGCCAGGACTCCGCCGCCGATACTGGCCACGGGCATGATCCCAAGGGTGAAGAGCCGGTAGGTGGACATGACTCGCCCCATGAGATGGTGCGGAACGAGCCGGGGAATGATGCCGGCCCCCGCCAGGCCGGACAGAATGACGAAGAAGGACCAGCCAAATCCCGAGATACCAACCCACACGACCGGAGCCAGTCCCAGAAAAGGTGCGACAGGGACGATGATGACGAATCCGGCGCTGGCCAGGCTCGCGGCGATCTTGGTTTTCCCGACGCCGAGACGTCGTGTGATGGGAGTGGCTGTCATGGAAGCGAGCAGCCCCCCTGCTGCTGACAGTGCGCCCAGGATTACGAATTGATCCATGGGGATGTTCAGGATTTGCAGGGCGAAAATGACTTTGGCGGCGGCGCCGAACATGCTTGCGGCATTGACCAGGGCAACGGAGATCATCAAGGAGCGAATCAAGGGATGGCTCAAGGTGTAGCCGAGGCCATCGCGTGCTTCGGACCAGAACTTGTCCGGGGTCTTTGCTCGGGAGGGGCGATCTTGTGGGAGTCTGCCGGTCATGACCGCTGAGAACAAGTAGGCTGCGCCGGCAATGAGGAGCATGGCCGGAGCGGACACTACTTTGACAATCGGACCCACAATCCCCGGTGTGGCTATGGCCAGGCCGCTCTGCACGGACTGCATTTTTGCGTAGCCGTCACCCAGCTCGCTTCCCCTCAGCAGCAGCGGCATCATGGCGGACTGTGCCGTCGTGAAAACGACGTCAGCCACGCTGACGACGGCAGCGACTGCAAAGAGGTGCCAGATGCTGAGCGCTCCAAGGACATAAGCAATCGGCACCGAGGCAACTGCGGCGGCACGGACAACGTTGGCCAGAACCAACGTGGATTTCTTGGACCACCTGTCCACGAGAACACCGGCCGGCACTCCGAGCAGCAAGAATGCCGCCATGCCCAGCGCGTTCAGAACACTCGTCTGGAACGCCCCTGCGCCAAGGACGGCAACAGCGATAACCGGCAACATCGACCGGAGCACATCGTCGCCGATTCCGTCCCCAATGCTTGCTGTGAACAGCTTTCGGAAAGCCTCAGGCATGACGAATCCAACCCGCTCGTCCGACGCCTCTTCGGGTGCCCGTATTCTTGATGAAAGCCATGAGTCGTAAGGTCATACCTGACTATAGTCAGGCTTAACCTGACATTCATGGTAGGAACTCGCCTGTCTGGAGAACGTATCTATGCCTAATATCTGCCCTCGCGATTTCTGCACCTTCTGCGGGTTGACGCCGCCTTCCGGAACCCGGCTCATAGCCGGGCCTGGAGTCACCATTTGCGAACTGTGCGTTGCCGAGGCAGGGAAGATCCTGCACGACACCAGCGCCGAGGGGCCGTCCAAGTCGATGGGGCCGGTCTGGGACCAAATGTCAGACGCGGAAATACTGCAGCATCTGCCCGAAATTTCCCGGGTAAGCCTCAAGGTCGAAGAGCAGCTTCGCATCTGGGTCCGCGCTGCCCGAGAACGAAAGATCACTTGGTCCCAAATTGGAGCGGCCCTGGATATCACTCGTCAGTCGGCCTGGGAGAGATTCAAGGAACATCTATGATCGCCCGACGTCAGAGTGTCGTCGTCCGCTGCAAGGCTGGCCTGTGGGTCGTGGACGATGGTCCTGATCGAGAGTACTTGCAGTGTATTGGCCGCGCCGGCGAGGAAGAACAGGCCGAAGACGACTGGAACTACGGGGATAAGAGCCGCCGACGCGAGAGCTGCTCCCATAAAGAAGGCACGCGCCCGCGAGCTGAGTATCAGCTAGTCCGGGGAGCGCAGCCAAGGACGAAAGAATCGATGCGGCCAGCCGCCCGGCGGCATAGGTTGCCAGGACCGCACCCTAGAGGGCCGGGCTCATGGAGAGGTCCTTGAGTAAGAACTGAGCAACGCCGCGGTGAACAAGATGGCCATCGCAAGCATCCACACAGAGGCTCCGACTCCACCCCCAGACTGCAGAAGCCTGCGCACCCCTGACCGGCCGCCGCGGGAAGCCGTCACCGGCCCCTGGGCAGCTAGCTCTTCCGGGATGGCACGCAACCGGGCCAGGTGGATTACCGCCGCCAAAGCGACAGAGGAAACGGCGTCCGCGACAAGAGCCCGCTGGACCGAACCGGCCGCGATGAATACACCCGCGGCAACCGGATCGGCGATAGCTCCCAGGTTCCGGAAAAGGGCCAGCCGGGCATAGACCCTGGAGACTTCCAAGTTTTCCGGTTTCACTGCCGGGGCCAATGTGAGCATCGATGGGTTTTCTAGAGCGAGTACCCGCTACTCGTGACAGAGAGAGCAACCGTGTTCTATGATGCAGGCGCCGGAAAGATCCGGCGCCTGAAGGATCCGGTCTCACCGCGCCTGGCTTCACAGCCCCAATAAACACCGGTGACACATTTTCCGGGGAGAGACCATGAAAAAAACCCTGCTCGCGTTCGCCACAGCAATCGCACTGATGTTCGCCGCCCCGATGGCCGCAACAGCCACCACAGTGAGCAATAACAGCAATAACAGCAATAACAGCAACAACAGCAACAACAGCAATAACAGCAACAAGAACAAAAACAACAACAACGACAACAAGAACAAAAACAAGAACAACAAGAACAAAAACAAGAACAACAAGAAGGCCCCGGCCCCGGTCTGCCAGCCCGGCACGCCGTCACCTTCCAGCCAGTACCCGGGCGTACCCGTGGTGGCAACCAGTTTCGAATCCCGAACACTGGAGGGGTTTATTGCCAGCACGTCGGGGACCGGGACGGCCTCTGTCACCTCCGACCAGCACCATTCAGGGGGCTGCGCGGCCTTCCTGCACGTCACGGATGACTCAGGCTCGGTGGCCAAGATGTCAGCAACCCTGCCGGCGGGCTCCTCGGGCGCCTACGCCGACGGCTGGTTCAATATCACGACGGCGGGCAACGTAGGAAACAACGTCCCGTATTTCCGGTTCTTCAATGGTGGCACCCGTGTGGCCGATGTTTTCCGCGACAACGGCAACGGCCAGCTGTGGCTGCGAGTAGCGTCCCCTTCGGGCATTTACGGATACACCAACCTTGGACTGGCGGTACAGCTCGGCTCCTGGCACAAGGTGGTGATGCGCGTGGTGGCCAACGGTGCCGCCTCCACCGTTCAGGTCTGGTTCGACGCCAGCCTCCTCTACTCCAGCCACCAGGTGGGCACAGGCTTCACGACGCTGACCCGGGTGCAGCTGGGGGCGGAGCACCCCCGGCAGGTGGGCGACAGCTATGTCGACGATGTCATTATCAAAGCTTCATAACGCCGTTGCCATACGCGGGCTGGCTACTGGCGCATGTGATTGAGATCCCGCCCGGCAGAAGCTCGAATCTGACCAGCAAGGAACAGCTGCGGGCCCTGCTGCGCACCAACTCCCTGGCCGACGCCGCCTCGGCGAAAGAGGAACTCAAGGCCCTCGTTGAGGCCGCGGGGCGGCCGGAGACGAACAAGCTCTATCGCACGGTCTGCCGGTGGTGGAAGGAGATCGAAGTCCTCATCGTCACCGGCGCCACCACCGGCAAGGTCGAATCTAACAACACCGGAATCAAGCACATCAAACGCACTGCTCGCGGCTACCGCAACGCAGGGAACTACAAATCGATTATTCTCATGAGAAGTGCCGTCCGGACGGCGGCATGACACTCATCCGGGAATCAATTTCCCCATGAACCTTGAAGAGCCGTGAAAGGCCGGCGCTTCGGTCGTGGTCGTCATAGCCATCATTTGTAAGGCATGACCGGCCGAAGGTGCCAGTCGACGCGCCTGTCCGCGTGCCGCTGAGCCTCTACGTCCGCGGCATGAGGGTGAAGAACGACTTCGGATCGTCGGAGCCAAGAAGGTCGCGGTGGAAGGAGATGGCATCGACCGGGAAGGAGTTCACGAATAGGACGGCCACTGACGCGGAATGCACGACGGTGTACCGGGTTACTGATTCGAGCCATGACATCAGTCCGGTGTAGTCCTCAACTAGGAGTCCGTCGCCCAGGAGGCCGCGCTTCGCGAGTAACTCCTCGACTGCGTGCCACTCCCAATCCATGAGCTCATTGATCGCTGCTTCCACTGTTGGAGTGCTCATATCTCGATGGTGGCACCGGCTATCGACAATGAGAGGAACTTGCGCCGCGCGTGTCGTCATGTCGGCCGATCCATGCCTCAGCCTGCTGCCTTTTGGTCCTTCGGCGGTCTTCCCGGGACGACCCGACGGGCCACTGGTGCGACCACACTGACTGCTGGGATGTCGTCCATACTGGCTTTGTGCCGGCGGATTGCCCGCCGGTGGGATTCGATGCGGATCTCGGCGATCTTGGGGGACACGGGGTCAATCGCACTTTCGCCGAGCGTCAATCCGCCTCAGGCTCCTCGGACTCGTTCTCTGGACGAAACTTCTTTAACCAATTCCGTAAGTCTGGACGCCACCTCTGCGACGGGACAATGGGGATACGCCCGAGCAGGTAGCCAGCACTCTTAAGACAGGTAGTCCCCACTCTGGGGCTGGCAGGTTCGCTCGGTTGGGCTCAGACCGCTGTGCCGGCAGACCCGGTCAGTTGGCGGCATATCGCCACGCCGCAGTCAGGGCATTGCCCCGAAAGTTCACGGCAACCGGCCACGTCCATCAGATCCGGATGACGTGCCGCCAATGAAAGTCACGTTCCACAATCGCGGAACCCGGTCCGGATGCTGCGGAAGCCCGACCCTGCTCTTTCTGGGTGAGGGCGAGGGCGCCGGAAACGCATCCTTCAGCGGTATCTCCTACCGCCGGTTGAACGAAGGATCAAACATGAAAAAGGCAATCTTCGCATTCATCAGCGCCTCCGTACTGTTGATGGCAGCACCGCTGGCAGCATCCGCCTCGTCCATTGCCACACCGGCCGGAACTGCGCAACACGGCAGCCCCGCGTAGATTAGTACACCAGCCATCCTCGGCCACGAAAAGAGCTTGCGCTAAACAGAGCAACTCTCGAGACTCCATACAAGGCAGTTTTGGGCGGGACCGATATTCGAAGTCGAGGTAACCATGGATATGAAACCGGAAGTCGGCGAACCCGATGGGGGACCCTGGCAAGCCGAGTCACTGGAAGGCTTCGTGCGGCGGTTACTGCCCGCGGCAGGACAACGTCTGAACCGCCCCTGGATTGTAGCGGTAGATGGAAGGAGCGGGGCAGGCAAGACCACCCTGGTCGATCGACTGTTAGCTTGGGTGCCGGACTCAGATGTCGTTCACACGGACGATGTAGCGTGGCATCTCTCGTTTTTTGACTGGGCCGATGAACTCCGTGACGGTGTCCTCGAACCCCTGCTCCAAGGCGAGGCAGTCCATTACCGTCCGCCGGGGTGGGTGGCCCGAGAACGTCCAGGTGCCATAGCTCTACCCGCCGGGCGTTCTGTGGTGTGGGTGGAAGGGAGCGGATCATCACGCCATGCTCTCTCCGACATAGTCGACGCTTCAATCTGGGTGCAGTGCGACAACTTTGAAGCCCGCCGTCGCCTCCTGGAACGAGATGGCCACGAAGAAGAAGACCTGCACAGGGAGTGGGAAGAACAAGAAATTCCCTTCCTACTTGAAGACCGGCCGTGGGAGCGCGCTACAGTGATCGTGGCCGGAAGGCCGGCCCTAGAGTACGATCCGAATACCCAAGTAGTAACCGCTCAGCCGGCACCACCATGCGAGGAGATCACCTAACCCACGGATTTGCCGTCTCCGCCAGCCACTGTGGGTGGCGGGGTCAGGCGCCTCGGCTGTAGGTCCTCAGCATGCTGGGATGTGGGGCCGTACGTGATGTGTAGATAGTCCACACCGTTAAACGGGCCCCGAACTGTCCTCGGTTGGGCCAGCACAGCGGAAGATTCGCTGCGCAACAGGACGGCGGTCCGGCGTTGCCGTCCCCTATTGCTTCGCTGCGGCGTTGGGCGTAGCTTGCGGACACGCACGTTTCCTGCTGTGCTGCGTCACCAGTCTCCCGTCCCAAAGTCTGCATCGCTGGTTCATCGTCCGGAAGGCGGGTGGTTATGAAAAATCCGTTCAACTTCATGACTTCTGTAGGGTTCGGATTAGCAGCACTTCTGACCACCGCGGGATGCAGCTCGACGACGGCCAGCCCGCCGCTGGCGGCAGAACAGAGCAAGACCCTGCGGATAGCCACCGATGATGAGCCCGGCCGCCCGGCCGCCGCCCAAATTGAGGAATTCGCCCGCAACGTGAAGGAACACTCCGGGGGCAAGGTCCTGATCGAACCGGTGTGGAAAGCCGTGGGTGAGGACAAGGACGACCCGGATCAAGCAGTGGCACGCGCAGTGGTTACCGGTGATTTCGATATGGGACTCGTCCCTGCCCGGGCCTGGGACACCGAAGGGGTGAGTTCCTTTTCGGCACTTCACGCGCCATTCCTCGTGACATCCAATGCCCTGATGGCGAAGGTCTCCGCCCCGGCAGTCGCGGACGAAATGCTTGCAGGGCTGGACAAGGTCGGTGTGTCCGGTCTTGCCCTGTTCCCAGAAGGCACGCGAATGCTCTTCTCCTTCTTCGAACCGATACTGACGCCGGCTGATCTTGCCGGGAAAACCGTACGGGCTCCCCGGTCCGACACGACTTACGATCTGCTGAAGTCGATGGGTGCCACTCCGGACGATCTTGTGGGCGAACAGTTCTATGACGGTATGGCCGCGGGAACGGTGGTGGCGGCGGAATCGTCGTTCGCGTTGGCCGGGTCGCTCCCGAAGGCCACGACCGCGACCGGCAACATGATCCTCTACTCCAAGTTAAACTCCCTTGTCATCAACACGATGTCTTTTCAAGCCTTGAGCGAGGATCAGCGGCAGGCCCTGAAAGACGCGGCGGCAGCCACCCGCACGTGGGCCGTGGAAACAATGACCGACACGGCGGACGATGCGGCGAAATTCTGCAAAGACGGAGGAACTGTGGTCGTAGCGACGGTGGCCGAGGTTGCCGCCTTCAAAGCTGCCGGTGCCCCTGTCTACACGAAACTCGAGGCGGACCCGGATACCAAAGCCCGCATAGCCAAGATAAAGGATCTGGCCGCGGCCGAACCTGCGCCTCGATCCATTGCCCCGTGCAGCGCCGGCGGCTAGCGGGCGGCCACTTGGTCCGGAGTCGAAGGGTCTGGGTTCTTGGACGTCGAGAGATAGGTTTCCGGTCACCTACCGAACCCTGGCCGGACACAACAAGATCGCACCGGAAGCTAAATTTCGACATGTTCGCGTCTCGTGCAGCGTACGAACGACCGCGGTTGCACGAAGGCACGAAGGCCGGCCAAGCGACCGCGAAAGCCAAGGCAGACTCGGCGGCCGCCCGCCGGCCATGACCCCCATGAACGCTCGAGACGGCCCGAGTTCCCCGGAGTCGCGCAAGGCTGAGATCCGGGTCGGGCAAACTCTCGAGGTTCAGGAGTCCCCATCCTCTTCCGCAGCGCCGTCCCTTCGGTTCCATGCGGCGAAAAGAGCTGGCCGGCCCCAAAAGACAGTCGATTCAACCTGGGCGATGGGCAGGGGGGTGCTTTCGGTCTCAGTCCGGCCCTCTCCGCTGTGATGGTCGCGCTGGTCGGGCCTGGTTGAATCGCCTCAGAGTCGATCGCGGACCTCGCTGCGGTGTCTTATGTCCGGCCGGCTGATATGGGCGGGTCACTGGGGACGAAGGCGGGAATCGTCAGCCTCCCATTCATCTCGGGTGATCGCGTACTCGACGTCGCCGTGCTCCTCGCCCGGAACGGACACCGGCCAGTCGGCGACGAAGGCCCGCACAAGGCGCATCCCGGATTTCTCCATCACCCTTCGGGAGGCCGTGTTGACTGCCATGGTCGAGGCTACAACCCGTTGCACCCCGAACTCGGTGAACCCCTTGGCGATCAGCGCCCGCGATCCCTCCGTCGCGTGCCCCCTTCCCCAAGCCGCGTGGCGCAACCGGTAGCCCAGTTCCGGCTGATCTTGTGGATCGTCGGGGCCGGGCCGGAAGTGGAACCAGCCGAGGAATTCCCCGGTCGTCTTCTCGATCGCGGCCCAGAACCCGTAGCCGGGAAAGCGCTGGTAGTAGTCGAGGAATGCCGGTAGGAAGTCGCCTTCTATCTCGCCCCGGGGGGTGGGGATACCGCCGGTGATGTACCGCATCACCCGCGGATCGCTGTCCAGTTCCACGAGTAGCTCCGCATCGTCGGGGGTGAACTGCCGGAGCAGAAGTCGTTCAGTCTCCAGGAAGGTGAGCATGCAGACATTCTCGCACCGGGGGAAGACCCGTCACACCGATCGGGCAGGTCGGATTACCGTCGCTGGGCACGCTCCGAGGAACCGGAGTGCTGCCACTCGTGCGCCGTCACCCACTATCTGGAGGCCCTGGTCCGCGGGGAGGTATACAGGACGGCCTCTCAATGCCCCACGGCCGGCGGCCGGATTACCATCGACATTTCCGGTTCCACCACCTCCGTCCAAGTGCTGCCCAAGAGCATGGCGCTGCACCGCGGGCACCGGCCCTGGATAACCGAACTGGTGGAACAGGCCAGGCTGCGCAAAGAACCTTAGCGGGACGAGCAGGCCCGACAGCCTCCTGGGCAACTCGGCATGTCACCTCCTGCTCACCTCAGGCGGGAAGGTGGGCAGCCGCAACCGGGCCTTGCCGTCGCGGTCCACTCGATAAGGGCTACGGATTAATGTCATCTGCACGGCGGGAGCTCTCTGGTGTTCAGGGAGTTCCCGCCGTGCGGATGGTGTTTGTGGTGCGGGTTCGTCCCTGTCAGTCCTGGCGGACCTTGCTGGGGTCGACGTTCCGGGCGGCGAAGATGAGCAGGCCGGAGGCCAGGACGGGGAGGACGCCCCACCATAGGGTGGCGTTGATCCAGCCGGCGCCGGCGGCGAGGGTGGCGGTAATCAGCAGGCCACCGATGATCGCTCCGACTTGGCCGGAGGCGTTGATGATGGAGCTTCCGGTTGCCCGGGTGTGGACGGGGAAACTTTCGCCGGTGAAGAACAGCAGGGCGGAGAAGGGGCCGATGAGGAAGAACAGCCCGGCGCTGTACAGCCCGATGATGAGCGGGAAGTTCCCGTTCGGTGCCTGGAGCATGGTGAAGAAGGAGGCGGCACACAGGATCCAGCCGATTCCGATCGCGTTGCGGCGCCCGATCCGGTCGCCGAGCCAGCCGTGGAACAGGTAGCCGGCGAAGGCCGTGGCATTGGAGATGATGAGTACCAGCAGCGCGTTGTCGAACTCGATGTTCTTGCCGTCCGGTGCGGTAAGCAGCGACGTGCCGAGGATCGCGAAGGCAAGGACGCCGAGCCAGTTCAGGAGGAAGGCTCCGCCGATCGTCAGGGTGGACCGCAGCGACTCCCCACGGAAGACCGAGACGAGCGGACTGGCCTTCTCCGAGACGTCGATTCCGTATTTCTCCCCGAGCTGCTGCGCCTCTTCCACCCTGCCGTCCTTGATCATCTTGTCGATCTGGTGACGGTGGGCGAATTGGGGGCTCTCCTTGAGCCAGCGTCCGGCGATGACGATGAAGACGGCGGGGATGGCGGCCACGGCGAAGCAGAGCGCCCACCCGCCGATGGGGAACAGCAGGTAGACGGACCCGGCAGCCAGGACGGAGCCGACCGGCCAGCCGGATTGGACGAGTGAGTAGATGAGACCGCGGCGGCGGGCCTTGGCGGGATCGCTGTTGTGGGCAAACATCTCGTTGAGGTAGGCCGCGTTGATGGCCTGTTCGGCGTAGCCGAGGCCGGCCAGTGAACGCACGAGGACCAAGAAGACGAGTCCCAGGCCGGCAGCGATGCCCACAACCCAGCCGACAGTGGCGGTCAGCAGTGAGGCGACGGCGGCACCGACGACGGCGATCAGGATGCCCTTGCGGCGGCCGATCCGGTCGACGATGGGGCCGATCCCGAAGGCCACGAGTGCAGTGCCGGCGGTCACCCAGGTATTGATCCCCGTAGACTGTGCCGCGCTCAAGCCGAGGTCTGCGGCCAGCACCGGCAGGAGGTTGCCGAACAGGACGAAGTCATAGACGGCGAAGGTCCAGGCGAAGAAGCAAATCCAGGTGGCCAGCCGGACGTCCTTGGGCGTGACATCAGACTCGACAAATTGAAAGGTTGGGGCAGTGGTCATTACGGTTCCTAATTCACGGGGATGGTGGGGATGTGATCAGTAGGGAACGAAGGGGGCGGCCTGGAGACCAGCGTCAATAACTGGCTCCAGGCCGCCCCTTTTACTGCGTTTACTGGCTTAGGTTGCGGAACTGAGCTCGGCGACCAAAACCTCGCGGCGTTCGGCGGTTGACCTCAGATCGACCGTGAGTTGGCCGTTGACCTCCTTGATGACCACACCGTAGTCACGGGCGGCCGCCTCGGCGGTCGTGAAGCCGTCCAGCACGTCCTCGAGGACCTTCAGCGGGTCCCGCTTGTGCGGGTCGCCGAAGCCACCACCGCTGGGCACGGTGATCTGCAGGGAGTCACCGGCCAGCAGTTGACGTCCGGTGACCTTGGACGGCCAGGACTCCTCGCCCGCCCGGCCGACGTTCTTCACGAGCGAGCCGTTGAGGCCGTCATGGCCGCCGAAGGCTCCCCATGGAACGTCCGACTCGTGGCGTTCACCCTCGCAGGTGATCGCGGTGTCGGTCAGGAAGGTGTTCTCCCGGACGATGCCGATGCCGCCGCGGAATTCACCGGCGGCCGCCGGCTCGGAGCGCAGTTCGTAGCGGTCGGTGCGCATCGGGAACCGCCACTCGAGCTCCTCGATGGGGTTGTTGCGGGTGTTGGCGATGAGGTTGTCTACGGAGTCCGGCCCGTCGCTGGTTGCGCGGGCGCCGTAGGAGCCTTCGTTGACCTCGAGGTAGACCCAGTACTCGCCCTGTTTCTCGTCCCATCCTGAGTACGAGATGAAGTGGATGTGGGCGGAGTTGCCGGCGGTGACGCGCTCGGGGATGACGGGGGCGAGGGCCCGCAGGGCCAGGTCGACGGCCCGCTGTACCTGGGAGAACCGCGAGAAGGTTGCGGCCGGGTACGTGGGGTTGAAGATGGTGCCCTCCGGGGCGATCACCTTCAGCGGCTTGAGCATGCCCTCGTTCTGGGGCACGAACACCGGGAAGGCGACCTCGTCCAGGAATATCATCCGGGTGATGAACGTGAATGCCGAGACCGTCGTGCCCTCGAAAGCGCAGTTGTAGGCAGTCGGCACCTGTTCGGAGGATCCGGTGAGGTCGTAGGTAATCTCGTCACCCTCGATGATCACCTTCACGACGATCGGTAGCTTCTTGCCGTAGTTGCGGCCGTCGTCGTCCAGGTAGCCGACCTCGGTCTCGTAGACGCCGTCGGGGATCTTGGCGATCTCCTGGCGCAGCATCCGCTCCGAGTAGTCGATCCAGCTCTGGCCGGCTTCGCGGACCGCGCCGAAGCCGTACCGCTCGATGAGGGCGATGTAGCGGGACTTGGCCAGCTCGCAGGCGGCGATCATCGCCTGGAAGTCGCCCTCGTTGGAGGTGGGTGTCCGGGTGTTGTTGAGGATGTGCCGGATCAGCGATTCCTGGCGGACGCCCTTCTCGGAAATCTTCACTGCCCGGAAGATGGTGCCTTCGGACTGGATGTCCTGGATATCCACCATCAGTCCGGAGTACGCACCGCCGTTGTCGATCAGCTGGCCCGAGGCGCCGGCGAAGCCGACGAGTTCCCCGTCGTGGAAGATCGGTTCGATGATCGCGACGTCGGGGGAGTGCGTGGCGCCGAGGTACGGATCGTTGTGCAGGATGATGTCACCGTCGTGGATGTCGTCGCCGAGGACCGAGATCACACCCTTGACGATCTTGGGCATCGAGCCCATGAACATTGGCGTGGAGTCGGACTCGGCCAGCACGTTGCCGTCCTTGTCGAAGAGCCCTGCACCGAGGTCCTCGGACTCACGGATGATCGAGGAGTAGGCCATGCGGAAGAGCACCGATGCCATTTCCTTGGCTGCGGAGTTCAGGGCGCCGCCGATCACGCGCATCAGGATCGGGGTGGCCAGTTTCTCGGCGCTCTGGGTGGCGGCCGGGCAGTCGATGACGAGGTTGCCGGCTGCATCCACCGCTCCGGAGAATCCCGGAGGAATAACTGTGGTGGAGTCGTACTGCTCGATGATGGCGGGGCCGGTGAAGGTGATTCCCACGCCCATCCTGTCGCGGTCGTAGAAGCCGGTGTCCAGGGTGACCGGCTTGCCATCCTGTTCGAAGGTCACCGGGCGGGTTTCGACCAGGGCGTCCTCGAGGGAACCGGACTTGATCGCTTCCGGCGTGGGCAGGTCATCCATCAGGGCGCTGGCCTCCACGCGGATGTTGATGACTTCCACGGTGCCGTTCTTGAAGCGGTGCCCGTACTCCTCGAAGTGGGCGTCGTGGAAGGCTGCCTCGGCCTTTTCCAGCCAGACCTGGTTAACCGGTCCGGCGGGCGCAGTGAAGCGGATCTCGTACCCCTGGCCCTCGTAGCGCGCGTCGGCGAGCCATTCGAGCTTGCGCCGTCCGGCCGGTATGTCCTCGGCATCGAGTTGGGCGTTGGCGTCGCGCTCCAGTTGCTCATAGGAGCCCTGGATGGCGGCGGGGTCTGCGCTGGCGAACGTGAACCGCCTGGTCGCGACGAACTCATACTTCTCGTCGGTAGCCAGCAGGCCGGTCGCGGCCATGATGCCCGGGTGGGCCGGGATCAGCACCTTCGGGACTTCCAGCTCCGCGGCGATCTCGCAGGCGAACAGTGCGCCGGCGCCGCCTGCCGCGACGAGGGTGAAGTCACGTGGATCGTAGCCGCGGCGGACGGAGTTCTGCTCGATCGCCTGGGTCATGCCGAACTTCTGGATCTGCAGCGCGCCGAGGGCGGCCTGGTCCACGGACATGTTGAGTTTTTCCGCCAGACCTTCCATGGCCTTTCGGGCGCCATCGAGATCCAGATCCATGCCTGAGCCTGCCAGGACGCGGTCAGGGCGCATGCGTCCCAGCAGCATCTGGGCGTCAGTTGATGTCGGCTCCGTCCCGCCGCGGCCGTAGCAAACCGGGCCCGGGACGGCGCCGGCAGACTGCGGACCGACGCGGAAGACCCCGCCGGCGTCGACGTAGGCGATGGAGCCGCCGCCTGCGCCGATGGTGTCGATGTCCACCATCGGGACCATGGCCTGGTGGTCGCCGATCTTGGTGTCCAGCAGGTGGCGCATGCGCAGTTCACCCTGGTAGGCCACACCGATGTCCGCTGAGGTCCCCCCAATGTCCAGGGTGACCACGTTCTCGAAGCCGGACTGACGACCGGCCCACATGCCGCCGATCAGGCCGCCGACCGGTCCGGACATCATCAGTGTGACGGGCCGCTTCGCGGCCTCCTTGATCGGGACCATACCGCCGGAGGACTGCATCAGCAGGATCTCCCGCTTGTAACCCAATCCTTCTGCCTGCTCCTGCAGGCGGTAGAGGTAACGGGAGACCCGGGGCCCGACATAGGCATTCAGCGCCGTGGTGGAAAACCGCTCATACTCCCGGTACAGGGGCACGATCTCGCTGGAAAGGGACAGGTAAGCCTCAGGGAACTCCTCCGCGACAATCTCCCCGATCCGCTGCTCATGGGCGGGATTCAGATAGGAGTGCAGCAGGCAGACGGCGATGGCCTCGACGCCGGCCGCCTTCAGCTCGCGTACGCGCTCACGGACCTCGTCCTCGTCCAGGGGAACCAAAACGTCGCCGTTCGGTGCGGTGATGCGCTCCTTGACGGTGAGCCGGTGACGGCGCTTGATCAGAGGCTTTGTCTGCCAGGGCAGATCCTGCTGAAGGGAGAAGTTATGCGGCTTCTTGTGCCGGGCGATGTGCAGGATGTCCCGGAAACCCTCGGTGGTGATCATCCCGACCTCCGCACCGGTGTGCGTCAGCGCGGTATTCGTAGCCACCGTGGTGCCGTGCACCAGCTGGTCGATCTCCGAAAGCGAGACCCCGGCCTTTTCGCAGAGCTTTATGATGCCGTTGATCACGGCCTCAGACGGGTCGTGCGGGGTGGAGGGAACCTTTTCCACAACGGCGATGCGCTGGTCGTCGTCCGAGAAATACAAGTCGGTGAATGTACCGCCGACGTCTACTCCGATGCGCTTCATAAGGGGGTCCTTTCGAAAGTTTGGTTCAGGACTGGGTTGAGGGGGAAAGACGGGGGCCTCTCGGCCGGGCCCGAATTCACCCGGGATTGGAGCTAGTCCGCTGGGCCGGGGGTCCGGTCCCGCAATCCGATGTGCCGTAGCTCACATCGTTGCTTAGAAAGCAATTTAGTTCCTTTGCGAACAACACGCAATGTTTTTGACGTTCATTTCTTGGGACTTCCCCTTTTGCGTCAGGGGACGTGCGCCTCCCTAAGAGTTGGAGAGCAGCTTGCGGAAGGATTCTGCAAGGCTCTGCCAAGCAGGGTGGGGAGGGGGCGCGGTCGGTTTTTGGACTGCTGAGAAAAAAGGGTTACATGTTGCAGAACTAGCGGCTACGGCACCCGGCCGGCCGTCATCCACGTCGACATGGCCAACGCCTGAACCCGCCCGGGCCACCAGTTCTCCTCCTCGATGTGAACCTGCCGTCCGACATGGGCCTGTGGTCCCAAAAGATCCCGGTTGAGACCCTGGACGATCGCCAAGGGCTTCCGCCCGATCATGGTCAAGGAGGCCGTGGGCGACCGCGTGCCAGGAGTCGTGGCGTGGAACCTGTTCGATATGGACTCCAAGTTCGGCGACGTGGAGCCGCTGGAGACTTGTCCTCCGACGAGAGGTTGGGTGGGCACGCCGTACGATGGCTACGGTGACTGCGCGTAGCGCCTGGAGAGGGAGAACCCATGCTTGACCCACAAACAACCACTGACAAACCGCAAGGGGCGGCAGCATCGCTGCTCAACGGTCTTACCGTGCTCGAAGCCTTCTCCGTCGCCAAGCGTTCCCTCTTGGGCGTCACGGAGATCTCCGAGCTCGTTGGCCTGCACAAGAGCACGGTCTCCCGGATGCTTAGCGGCCTGGACGAAGCCGGCTACGTGCAGCGCGACGAGGAAACAGGGCGATACCGCCTCGGGCTCGGGATGATCGGCCTGGCCGGACCACTGCTGGCCGAGCTTAGCGTCCGCCGTGCCGCCCTGCCCCACCTCGAAGAACTCACACAAGCCACAGGCGAGACGGCCGCGATCGCCGTTTGGAACGGTAGCAACGCGATTGTCGTGGAACAAACGGCTTCCACTCACCAGGTCAAGCACAGCGCGGCGATCGGCACGCGCTACAACAAGTTCGCCAGTTCCTCAGTCCGCGTGTTCCTCGCCGAACTGCCGCCCGAGGAGACCGACCGTCTGCTTGCCGACCGTACGGTCCTGCGGGAGGGCTACCTCGGTCTCGAAGACCCGGCCCACGAACAGCTCGTCGGCTTGCGTGACGACGGATTCGCCGTCAACGACGGCGAGACCACTTACGAGGAATACGGCGTGTCCGCTCCTGTGCGGGACTACCGGGGCGAAGTCGTCGGCTGCATCACAGCCAGCGCGCCCCGATCCCGAGTGCAGTACATGCAGAGTCAGTCGATCCTGCGCGAAGCCGTGCTAGAGGCCGCGGCGCGGGTGTCTACACGGTTGGGCCACCTGCCGGGGAAACAGATCCAGGCCGCTGACGGCGCTGTTGGCTGATCCGAGCAGGAGCCGATGGGCCTGCGAGCCGTGATCCTCGGTGGTTTGCCAGAGCCGGGACCGACGGAGCCTCAAGCAGGGCCACCCCCTCGAAGTTGGCAGCTGCTCCCTCTCGGATGACCCTTTCCGAGTGCGACAGCGCGGTCAAGCGTCTCGATCTGAATGCGGTCGAATACACGATGTTGCTGACGTTTCGCCTAGCCGCGTGGATGAATCACCCCGGAAGCGAGGCCGCCCAGCCCAAGCGGATGGATACTTCCGAGGCAGCCTGTTGTACGGCCTGAACCAGGGTGTCCCCGGTGGCGTGCTTGTGCACGCGGGAACGGGGCGCGGATGCGGTGATGCACCCAACCACCTTGCCCCGGTAATCCCGAACCGGAGCGGAGACGCCAAACTCCTCCTCGGTGGTCGAACCGTCGTTGACGGCGTATGCCTGACGGGCGACTTCCTGCAGGTGGGCGGTGTGGTCCAACGGCAAACCATCTCCTGCCGTGCGTAGTATCTGCCCGGATTCGATCAGTTCGGTGGCGAGGGCCGGCGCCAGCTCCGCCAGGAAGACCCGCACCGAGGAGCTGGCGAATTTGTTGTACCGGGTTCCGATGGTGGCAGTGTGTTTGACCTGATTCGGGCTGGCAACCTGCTCCACGACGATGGCCTCGTGACCATTCCAGACCGAGATAGCGCTGGTCTCTTGGGTGCTTTCGGTTAACTTCTCCAAGTACGGAACCGCAGCACGGCGGACATCCAGATCCGCCAGCAAAGGGGCGGACAACGCAAGGAGGCCCAGCCCGAGCCGATACCGTCCCGTCTCCTCATCCCGCTGGACATATCCAGCTTCCGTTAGACCGCTAAGAATGCGCGAGACCGTGCTCTTGTGGAGGCCAACACGCTGAGCAACCTCAGTCACGCCAAGAACCGGACTTTGAACGGAAAAGGCTTCCAGGACAGCAAGACCGTTCAACAGTGACGCCGCAGCTCCTTGGACCTGCCCGTTGTCCTGCCTCGGCCTGCCTGCCACCTTCATCCTTTCGCGCTACGTGACTATCCCGCCACTCTTTGGGGCCATCATATGCCGCAATCTGTACCCGCCTCACTGTGGTTGTCAGTTCCATACTGCGGACGTGAGATTAACGAACAGAAGGCCCGCCTTGGCGGGCCTTCAAAGTGTTCCGCTCAAACTACATCCGAGCTTCGGCCGGCTTCCCTGCTTTTGCCTTGTCCCGAAGGGATCGGCTGCTTTGCTAGCAACATAGTCACAACAGGAGCAACGCACGTAGGCCTACTTTGCGCTCTATCCACCCGGCATACCTGACCTGGCGGGCCGACGATGTTGCTCGTGGAGCAATGCGAGCCTCGATAGAGAAACCGGCGGATAGCGTCATCGCGTGGCACGAATGTTTTTGCCGGGAAAACTGCGGACGTCTCAGCCCGTGTTGCTGGGGTGGGCGGGCCGCGAACCGGACCCTTGCCGGGGTGCCGGAGTGACGCACTCGCCGATGCTCGCCCTATCGAGAAGTTGGTCCGGTGGAGATGCAGACTCCGGGCACCTCTGGTGGTGCGCCGGTTCGTGCGCTACAGTATCCAGTACAGCAACCTCGTTGCTAGCTTAGAAACACAACAGCCGAGAGAGTGGAGAGAACCATGACAACAGAGACAGCGACGTCCAACGACATCGAAGCCCGTCTTGCAGCAGTGCTGGAGGAGGCGTTCGAAGCAGGCACGGGCATCTACAACGAGCGAGGCTTCAAGCGTCGGATCGGCTACGGCAACCGCCCCGCCGTCATCCACATCGACCTCGCGAACGCCTGGACCCGTCCGGGCCACCCGTTCAGCTGCCCGGGCATGGAGACCATCATCCCGAACGTCCAGCGGATCAACGAGGCCGCGCGCGCCAAGGGCGTCCCGGTCTTCTACACCACGAACGTGTATCGCAACCGCGACGCCACCTCCGGCACGAACGACATGGGCCTGTGGTACTCGAAGATCCCCACGGAGACCCTTCCAGCGGATTCCTACTGGGCGCAGATCGACGACCGCATTGCGCCCGCGCCCGGCGAGGTCGTGATCGAGAAGAATCGCGCCTCGGCGTTCCCGGGGACGAACCTCGAGCTCTTCCTGACCTCCAACCGCATCGACACCCTGATCGTGACCGGTGCGACCGCGGCCGGGTGCGTGCGCCACACCGTCGAGGACGCGATCGCCAAGGGCTTCCGCCCGATCATCCCCCGGGAGACCATCGGCGACCGCGTCCCGGGCGTCGTGCAGTGGAACCTCTACGACATCGACAACAAGTTCGGTGACGTGGAGTCCACGGATTCGGTGGTGGAGTACCTGAACCGCCTCCCGCAATTCGAGGACACGGTCCCGAAGACCCTCTCGGATCCCCAGCCCGAGGTGGCGACCCCCGCGGATCCGGCCTGAGCCGCACCACACTCTCGGAACCCCGCGGCCCGGCATCCCCAGCCCGACCCGACGACAGCCGGCACCCCTCAGCGGGCGCCGGCTGTCGTCGGGTCGGGCCGGGCTGCGGTGATCAGTGCGTTTCTGGAACACCCCTGTTCAGGGGCTTGTGAGCCGCTTATTGTGTACAAATCTCCTTTATGGGCCCCTTCGGGGCCCATTTTTGTTGGTGGTCGTTGCGGTCTGGCGGCTCCTTCTTTTGACGTGGACAGCGGTGTTGCTGTGTACTCCTTCATGGCCGGGAGTGCTTGGAAACTGCATGACTTGCTGAGACTTGGGATCGAATCTTCGTGGTTATCCGCCGTGGCCGCGGGAAGGCGTGAGCGCCCGTGCTGGGTTGCTGAACGTTAGCGGGCGGGCATATTCGGGGCCCGAGGCGGACCTCACTGGTGAGGTCGGCGCGGCTGAAGGCGGGTCAGCCGATCCGCTGGGCCAGGGCTCGATAATCCCCCCGGACCGCGCACATGGGTGATACGCCATCGGTGATACCGACATATTCGCAACGTCATAGATGTGGCATGAGGTCGTTCTCCGGTGTTCATCGTCTCGATCCATCCGAACGGATGGAGCCGACGCGGATTCTCAACACAATTACCTGGACCGCTTGGGCAAGTCCGACCTCCACGAACCTTAAGCCGTCAGCGCGTGCCGGCCGCATGGACGGCCGCGGCTGGCTGGCCCTGCCGTGACTGGCTCCACGCAATCCAGCCACCCGATGCAGCCATGAGCAAGGCACCGGCCGGTTGCGTCGGAAGGCTGCTGCCCGTGGTCGCCTGCCCCAGCACGACGCCGAGGAGGTAGAACAGTACGGCGCCGGCAATCCATAGGGCCCCGGCCCAGCGGGGGAGCGTCCGGGATTGCCAGACCGCGACTCCAAGCAAGACGTTGCCAAGGAACGCGAGCAGGAGCCCGAGCAGGAACGAGACCGTCATGGCGGATGGAAACTCCAGAAGCATGACGTCCCGGTTCCCTTCCAGATACGCCTTCCCGATCGCGGGGGTGGCGAAAGTGGAGAGGACAGCGGGGACCATTAGCAAGGCAGTTCCCGCGACGGTGATGACTGTTGCTGCCAGTGCCAGGCGGCCGACGCGGCTGTTGGCCAGGCAGCAGCCCAGCGCGAACACCCCGAAGATCGCGAGGATGGTGCCTCCGTAGCTGCCGAGCAAGTGGCTGAATTGATACGAGCCCGAGCTGACGAACCTTGCCCAGGCGTCTGGATCCTTTTGCTGGTCCGGCTGAGGCTCAAGCGTGGCCCAGGCGGTGATCAGGCCGTAAAGAGGTAACGTCCACAACCCCGCCCGGATCCAGTGGGTGATGTTCTGTGCGTTCATGGACCGCCTCCTTCCTCGACCACGTGCCCGCCGCCTGCCCGGAAACGGGGCGACGCCTGCCCCAGCGTAGTTCCGGGGCCGCGTCCCGGGCTAGGGTGCGTTGATTCACGGGACGGTCCGCGGAACTGCAAAGCTGCGGTGCATCCCGGTCCGGCGCGCACTGAGCCGAGAGCAGATGGCCGGCTGGCGGGGACTCTACCCAGTCCTTCGAATCGGGCAGCGAATCGTGCCTGCACGGTATCTGCGCGCGCTCCGCTGACCGTAGGCTCCATCCGTGTAGATCGCGCCACGACTTCCTGGTCGTTTAGATCGAAGTCGAGGTCAAGGTCCCGTGGTGTTCCAAGTGGCCGCCAGGTTGAAGCGACTCGGGCTGTGGGCAGGGTTTATGCAATGGGCATCCGGTCTACGGGGTCAGTTGTTTCAGGGCGAGACCGGTCAGTACCGCGATGTCTCTGATGGGTACCTGGAATGTTCGGAACGGACCCAGTGGGCGAGCCAAAACGACCTGGATCGCGCGGATCAGGGCAACGGTAGTTCTGCCTTGGGCCAAATTTGAGCTCACGGTGGCAAAGCCTGATGCGGTTGCCGTCGCAGGGGTCCGCGTATGTTCTGTGCCCTTGAAGGATCGTTGATCCTCTTCAGTTGATGATTTCGCCTCGCTCGTCCGCGCGGAGTGCTGCCAGGTCAGCGTGGCCGCAGAAATTTGGCGCGGTATAGCCCGTGAGGCCTTCAAAGGGCTTCGCAGGGCGGATTTTCCCTTTTGGCTAGGCAGCCAGTGCGGTGTCGAAGAGGCGGTCGGCGAGGAGGAGCAGGTGTGCGGGTGGATCTGTTTCCTCTCCGTTTCTTCCATGTCCGAGGAAGACGGCGGTGCCGCTGACGGTCTCCTCGAGATATAAGCCTGCTTCGCGGAGCAGCACTTCGGCGCGGAGGTTCAGGGGCAGGGGGATAAAGTCTGCCTCGTCATTCAGATAGACGTGCCAATCATTGAAAGTGATTACGCCGACATTTCCTTCAACCAAGGATTGTAGTGCGACCAGGCGCGCGTCGATCTTTTCGACGCGAATGGGCTGGCTGAGGCGGCATGGGATAATCAGGGCGACGCGTGTCGGGCGCAAGACTTGTCCTTTCTGTGTCTGAACGATTGGAATTTTCGAGTGGCTCGAACCGCTGTCCAAGGGGAAAACAATCCGTGCCCGCTCGAAGCGTTGCGGAGCGACCGGTATGGTGCACTGTGTGAATAGAGCTGTGAGGCGCGAAATTGAATTGACACATTAGTGTCTTGGGGTTCCACAGCGTCAGTGGGTCCCGTAGCTGCGCTTGCGAAGCCGCTGTTCGCATCGGTTGGGCTCGGCACGTCGCCGCACGCCACGTGGTTACCGTCGTCGTCCAACTGGGCATTTTCGACTGTTCATGGCCGTCTCGCGGCCATTTGCGACTGCGCCGCGCCGCTGCGGGTGGGGACATCGGCTGGGCTGGCGCGGGCAGCTGGTCGCGGCTAGGAGTCTCGGGTCCGGCTGCCCGCATTCCATATCAACGCATAGGGGCCGTTGCCCATGCRGTGTTGTACCGGCACTCGTTTGTGACGGCGGGCCCACTTGCGGTGGTGGACCATCAGGTGCGACACATCACCTTTGGTTTTTGCGCGGCTTTGCGAACAGAGTTTCGCTGGTTTCGGCCTTTGCTCTTTTTTCGGCTCTCTTTTCGAGAATCGACTTTCCCGATTTTTTGACACTAACATTCTTCGGAGACTTTCCTGACAATGGAATCACGCCTTTCTAAACGCTACCTACCTATCACCATACCCACTTATATTATTAAAGCCAGTCCTCGGGGTTAGGGAAGGCTCTGGCACTGACCTGGGCGCGAAAAGAGAACCGGAGATTTTATAGTCCGAACCGCGAAATAGCCCCTATTCGTGTCGCGGATGCGTCCCCCGGCTTTGAAGCCGAGACCATGACCCTGAGCACGATCCAGGTCTTCCTGTACGCGATCTCCGCGCTTGTGGTGGGCGCCTTCTTCACTGTGTGGACGATTCAGCGCAAGCATGAAATTTCAGTCTTGAGGGCCATCGGCGCCTCGACCGGCTACCTCCTGCGGGATGGACTGGCCCAGGGCGCCATTCTGTTGGCCGGATTCACCGCGCTTGGCGTGGCCGCCGGCCTGGGGCTGGGCGCCGCCATGCCGGACGCCATGCCATTCGCCCTCGAGGCCGCACCGATCGCCCTCGCCACGGCACTCACCATTGGTCTGGGCCTGATCGGTGCCGCCGTGGCCGTGGTGCGCATTTCCCGGCAGCCGCCGCAAGCCTTGCTGACACACCGCAAACCACCGGCCTGTCCATCCGCCACGCGGTGATGGAACTCGGCGACGGCGACACCCGGGTGAGAGCCCTGGATGACGTCAGCCTCGATGTTGCCCCAGGCGAGTTCCTTGCCATAGTGGGGCCATCCGGTTCCGGTAAATCCTCTCTACTGGCTGTCGCCGGTGCGCTGGCCGCTCCCGATTCCGGAACGGTTACTATCAACGGTCAGGACCTTTCCCAGCTAAGCCAAGGTAAACGCGCAGCTTTTCGGCTCTCAAACATTGGCTTTGTCTTCCAGTCCGGCAACCTCGTCCCGGCCCTGACGGCCTCGGACCAGCTCCGCCTGGTGAACCGCCTGTCAGGCGGGCCGAAAGCGTTCGATCCCATGGCGCTGCTGGAATCCGTCGGCATGGACCACCGTGCGGGGAACCGCCCCGGGCAGCTTCCCGGCGGTGAAAGGCAGCGCGTTGGCATCGCCCGCGCACTGGTCACCGGGGCGAAACTCCTGCTCGTGGATGAACCGACGGCGGCCCTAGACCGGGCCCGCAGCCGCGAAGTCGTGGAACTGATCGCCCAGCAAAGCCGCGAACACGGCGTCGCAACCGTCATGGTCACCCACGACCACGACGTCCTGGACCCTGCGACCGCGTGCTTGAAATGGTGGACGGCCGATTGGCCGCCACAGCCCCGGTCGCCTAGAAGGCCCCTGTTATGAGCGAGGGGGTCTGCCCGGCATGCCGCCTCGCTCGTCGCAGGCTTGCTAAGTAAGCAAGCCAGCGTTAAAGGATCACCTCAATGCCCAGAATCAGCGCCGCCACCGTCGCGGAACACCGTGCCACACAGCAACGGGCACTGCTGGACGCCGCGCACGAGCTGCCCCGGGTGCCGAACTCGACGAGCAAGCCACCCGGATGCACCGCCAGCTTCAGGAACCGCTCATCGAGACGCTCACAGAACTCGGGGTAGCGGACGCCGAGTCGCTGGCAGAGATGATCAACTCCGTCATCCACGCCGGTACCCGCATGCTCGAATCCGGGCAAACGCTGGAACAAGTCCACTCCCACCTCAGGATTCTGCTCGGACCTTTCGTGACCGAGCACCGATCGGCCGAGGCGGCTACAACGGGAGCCTGAGCGTCTTCTCCGTCCAGGTTGGTGCCGCCCTCCCACTTCACATCTTTGTAGCGGCGGATACCATCGGAGGGTGAAGGCATACCGCCGGCGCAAGAGACAAGCCTTTCTGCATCGGCGTGCGTCCCCGGCAGCCAAACGCCGGAAGGCCGCCGCCAAGCGCCAGGCGGCCGCCAAGGGGCTGTCGCAGGGGGAGGTGGCTACGCGGGTCGAGCGCGGGCTTACCAACCGCGTGCCGGACACCACTAGCCGGAGCCTGTGGCAGATATTCCGGGCCAACGTCTTCACGCTCTTCAACGCAATCGTCGGCACGAGCTTCCTGCTGCTGTTGTTCCTGGGGCAATGGCGGGATGCCCTGTTCGGCCTCGCCGCTGTCAGCAATGCCGTGATCGGCGTCGTCGAGGAATACAGGGCGAAAAAGTCCTTGGACCGGCTGGCTGTCCTCAACGCCCCGCTTGCGCGGGTCTTGCGCGAGGGTCAGATCCACGAAATCGCCACGGCCGACGTCGTAAAAGATGACCTCCTGGTGTTGCGGGCCGGGGATCAGGTCACTGCCGACGCTGCCGTACTGGAGTCGTCCGGCCTCGAGGTGGACGAATCGCTTCTCACGGGCGAAGCAGACCCGGTGGGTAAGGATGCGGGGACGGAAGTACTCTCCGGATCGATCGTCGTGGCCGGCCACGGCAACGCCCAGGTTGTCCGGGTCGGAGCGGCGTCGTTCGCGAGCCGGCTGACGGCAGATGCGCGACGCTTCTCACTGGTGAACTCCGAGATCCGCAACAGCCTCAACCGTGTAATGCGCTGGATCGCCTGGATCCTGCTGCCCGTTGCCCTCATCGTGCTCAACGGCGAGATCCAGGCGCGCGGCGGCTGGCAGACCGCCATTTCCACCGGTGCCTGGACCCCCGCACTCGTGGGACTTATTGCCAGCATGATCGCGATCGTCCCGCTGGGACTAGTGCTGCTGACGAGCGTGGCCTTCGCCGTGGGCGGACTCCGGCTGGCTAAACACAACGTACTGATCCAGGAACTCGCCGCTGTCGAGGGACTGGCACGCGTAGACGTACTGTGCATGGACAAGACCGGAACCCTCACAGAAGGAGGACTGGTCTTCGACGCGGTTCACCCGCTGGCGCCGCAACCGGGATGGGAGCAGGCCCTCGCATGGTTTGGCGCCGAACCCGAGGCAAACGCCACGGCACGCTGCCTGAGCACGGCCTTTGAGGATGATGGCGGCCTTCAACCCGTCCGGACCGTGCCGTTCTCCTCCGCCCGGAAGTGGAGCGGAGTCAGCTTCAACGGGAGCGCCCGCGGTGCGCGCACCTGGATTCTCGGAGCACCGGAAATGATGCTTGTGCAGGGCGACGACGCAGCCGCACGTCTGAAGCCGTCGATCTCGGCGCCCGACGGCGCAGTACCGCGCCAGAGCGACGTCTTGCGTCAGGCCGGCGAACTGGCCGCATCAGGGCTGCGGACCCTGCTCCTGGCCGACGCGGATCAGTTGCCAGCCAATGGGAAGGTGGAGCAGCTGCCGGGGTCGCTCCACCCTGTGGCGCTGCTGACCTTCCGGGAACAGCCGCGCTCCGATGCCCGGGAGACCCTCAAGTTCTTCCGGACCGAAGGGGTCGGGTTGAAGATCATTTCCGGCGACGATCCCCGCACCGTTGCCGCCATTGCCCGCAGGGTTGGCCTGGAGGTCACGGAGGGCTTCGATGCACGCTCACTGCCGGAGGACCCGCTGCATCTGGAGGAGGTGATGGAATCAAACATGGTGTTTGGCCGAGTGACGCCGGCCCAGAAGAGGGCGATGGTCGAGGCGCTCCAGCGCAGGGGACATACTGTGGCCATGACCGGCGACGGCGTCAACGACGCCCTCGCGCTCAAGACGGCCGACCTTGGCATCGCCATGGACTCCGCGGCGCCCGCCACCAAGGCAGTCGCGCGCCTGGTATTGCTCGACGGCCGCTTCGACCGGCTTCCCGGAGTCCTCGCTGAGGGCCGGCAGGTCATCGCCAATATTGAGCGGGTCTCCAGCCTCTTCCTCAGCAAAACGGTCTATGCGACCGCCATCGCGGTGACCTTCGGGCTCCTACAGTGGACGTTTCCGTTTCTTCCCCGCCAGCTATCCTTCACGGACGGCCTGACGATCGGAATCCCGGCCTTCTTCTTGGCGCTCATGCCGAACCCGCGCCGCTATCAGCCCGGATTCCTGCGCCGGTCCCTATGGTTCTCCGTCCCTGCCGGACTGATCGTCACGGCTTCCCTGCTCACACTGAACGCATTCGCGCCGCTGGCCGGCACGGCAACGTCCGAACAAGTCAGCAGCGCCTCTGTGCTGACGCTGTCCATGGTCGGACTGTGGATCCTTTCGGCTGTGTCGCGCCCCCTCAACGCGGCGCGCCTGGCCGTGGTGTTGGCCATGAGCGCCTCCCTGCTGGTCTCGCTCAACCTCCCGCTCGTGCAGGAATTCTTCCTGCTTTCCCGGCCACCCGGCGGGTTGTTGCTCGCGGCCGTGGCGTGCGGGGCCGCCGGGGGCCTCGGAGTCGAGGTCCTGGCGCGGGTCCACGCCCGGGCCTTCCCGCAACAAGGTCCGGTGGTGAAGAGCGGTTAAATGGGCTCATCAATTATTAGCGTTATGTCCTCAACCGAAGGGGCTGGAAGCCCTGCAAACATAGGTGTGGTCCAGACATCTTTTGCCGGGGAACCATGGGAGCCCCAGCGACCCAGACTGGCCTGTTCAATCCGGGCACTTGGAGGGCCTGTATTTTCCGGGGATAAGGGGGAATTCGGCGCCGCGTTCACAGGCGGGGGCGGTGGTGCAGGAGGGTTGCACACAGCACCGATGCGAGGAATATCTCAGGAGGCACTCCTCGGCCAGGGCTTCGGGGTAATCTCTGAAATCGATGTCCGCTCAACCTTCGAGACCAAGCTCGGGGAGGAGAACGGACAGGCCTTGGGCGGCTACCTCATCCCGGGCGTCTGCAATCCCGCCCTGGCCCAACGCGCGCTCACCGCGGAACCGGACATGGGGCTGCTCCTTCCCTGCAAGGTCGTCATCCGGCGCGGCCGCGACGCCAACGCGACCGTCATCCAGACGATCGACCCGCAGACGATGGTCCGGCTCACTACACCCCGGCCATCGCCCTGGTCGTCGCTGAAGCCGATGACCGCCTCCGGGCCGCGCTGAAAGAGCTCCAAACCGCGTGATGGCCGGCCGGCCTCCGGACCGGATGCTCCTTGGAAGCGGAACGGTCGCCGCCGCCACCCCGCGCGCATCGGAGTCCGGCTGGCCGCCCCGGCATTCCCCTCGTTGCAGGCTGCGGTCATTGGTCTGAGGTCTTTGATCCGTCCAATTCGGGGGAGTGCACAATGTGCACACTTTGGGCTTGGGACCGGGTTGTGTGATGTCTCGGGACATGGGTGACGGTTCTGTATCAGGACATCGGTGACATTTCGTGTATCAGGACATCGGTGACGGTTGGGGATTTTTTCGCCGTGAATCCGGGGGGCTTGCCGTTTCCGACTGTTTTTGTCCCGGTCTGTGGACGGGGGTAGGACGTGATGTGGGTGCCCTGGTCATCGAAGAACTGGATTGTCTCGGGGTCCCAGAGCGCGTGGATGCACTGCCGGGCGTAGGGTTTGCCGATCATGTAGACCACGCTGTTGATCGTGACTCTGCCGTTGGGGTAGGCGATGCGGGTGGCCTGGCCGCTGCCGTGGGTGCTGTCCTGGGTGAGGGTCGGGACGGGTTTCGGGTGGGGTGGCTCGGCGACCGGTGTGACGGCCCATGCTTGTTGCGGGGTGATCCGTCCGGGCAGGCCCTGGTGGGGGCGTTCGGTGTTGTAGAGCTGATCGAACGCGTCGACCTGTTCCTGAAGCTGTTCAAGGCTCCCGGCGAGGGGTTGTTTGTCCAAGAAACGGAACAGGGTCCGGTGGAAGCGTTCGTTCTTGCCCTGTGTGGTTGGTTTGTACGGTTTCCCGGTGATCGCCTCGATCCCCAGGGAGGTAACGTACGTGAGGAGTTGGCCTTGGCGGCCTCGCCGTGAAGGGTTCAACGCGGCCCCATTGTCCGTGAGCAGTTTCTGGGGCACCCCGTGCGCGGTGATGCCCTTCTTCACCACCGCGATCGCGGCCTCGGATGTTTCCCCGGCGGCGACGTGGGAGGCGACCGCGAAGCGGGAGTGGTCATCGATGAGCTGGAAGATCACGCATTTACGGCCGCCGGTGAGGACGTACTCGGGTCGCGTCCAGCTGCCACAGACAGTTCGGGGCCGGGTAAACGAACCGGCGGTACAGAACGATGTCACAGCACCACGCGGCGGATCATCCGGCCACTGCGAGATCGCTAAACGGACACGAGGATCAACAGACTCAACTCCACTCATCCACCAATCAGATCGGCAGAAGTGTCACCACCAAGAACCTCGGAACTGTCACCATTGACCTGACAAAGAACTGTCACCTATGTCCTGCGACATAACACTTGGGACCGGGTTGTACCTAGGTCGGATCGGCCCGGATTCCGAATGTTTCCGCGGAAGCCCAGTATTTGCGGGGGAGGGAATGCAGTTCGAGTCCCACCTCGGGCACGGCATTCCCCCTCGCCAGAGGGGGTTATTGCTTTAACGTATGTACATTAATCCTGCCCGGGTCCCTCTGATGCTGTCCGTGGCTGGTGCCTGGCGCCGCGGTGGCCTGTGAAGTTGTGTGGGGGACGGGGTTAGGTCCCTGGCTGGTGGGCCCTCCGCCTGATGTGGGGTCATTCGGGTCTCCTTCCT
Source organism: Arthrobacter sp. P4_F11 (assembly GCF_056401395.1). Classification (NCBI taxonomy): domain Bacteria; kingdom Bacillati; phylum Actinomycetota; class Actinomycetes; order Micrococcales; family Micrococcaceae; genus Arthrobacter; species Arthrobacter sp. P4_F11. The sequence continues at coordinate 8,022 of NZ_JBFUJK010000012.1, read as the reverse complement.
GGCTTGTTCTGAGGGTCGTAGTTGGCCTTGTACCTATTCATGCCGTGGGGTTGTTGTGACGACATGACCTTCGGGGATTTTTTGAAGATGTTTTTCTCCCGAATCCTTGTTTACCGGTGGCTTGGGGGAAGGCTGGAACACCGCAGCAACTGACCGGCGTTGCCGGTCAGTTGCCGGGGGATCGAGGTGCCTCGGGCGCCGGCTGTCAGGTTGCTTCCCGATCCTCGCTCGATCATCCACTCCTCACGCAGGCAGTGCTGTCACACCGTGGGGGCGATGTTCTGGTTTAACCGGAATAGATTGGTGGGGTCGTATTCGTTTTTCAGTTCCACGAGCCGCCGGTAAGTATCCGCCGGGTACGAAGCCCGGACGAGCGCCGTATTCGCTTCACCTGTGAAATTCACGTAGGCCGTCACATCCGGACCGAGCGCGGACGTCACGCCCCGTGCCCATTCGACGACATCCGCGAAGCCTTCCGCCGTCGGCGTGCGCGCAACAACATTGACGATGAATTCCTGGTCGCGGAGTGCGAAGGCCGTTGCTTCGGCCGGAACCCGGCCGACCGCGCCACCAAGGTGGTGCAGGTGAATCTGCGTCATGGCGCTGGGCAATGCCGCAAACGAGTCCAGCAGCACGCGCACGGACGCGTCGTCGGCGGCGCGCAGAAATGCCGAGCGGAAATAGTTGTGCACGCCCCGCGGGTACAGCGGATCGAGCGCCTGCTGCCACCCCGCGTACGGGTTGGCCGCGAAGACATCGGCGATGACCGTGCCCAATGACCGGAAGGGCGCGGTGGCGGCCTCGCCGGCATCGAGATCGCCGGACCAGCACCCTCCCACAGCGATGACCGGCTTGCCGTGCACTGATTCAGGCAGGAACGGGACCGGTGGCGCCATGGTCATGTTGACCAGCGTGGTCAGCTCATCGGGGGCCGCCGCGCAGGCCGCCCGATAGCCGCGCAACACCTGCTCCGCCTCTTCTGCGGGGTAGAAAACCAGGCCGGAAAGGACGATGGGCCCCACTTCGTGCAATTGATACTCGAAGGACGTCACCACACCGAAATTGCCGCCGCCGCCGCGCAGCCCCCAGAACAAATCGGGGTGCTCATCGGCACTGGCGTGAATAAACTGCCCGTCAGCAGTGACGACGTCGGCGCCGACCAGGTTGTCGCTGGCCAGCCCGTGCTTGCGCACGAGCCAGCCGATGCCGCCGCCGGTGGTGAAGCCGGCGATGCCGGTCGAGGACACCAGGCCACCTGTCACCGCTAGCCCGAATTGCTGGGTCTCTGCATCCACGTCCTTCCAGGTACACCCTGCCTGTGCCGCCACCCGGCGTCGGGCAGGGTCCACCTGGACCCCCTTCATCAGCGAAAGGTCCAGCACGATACCGTCGTCGACGGTGGAAAATCCGGGGATCGAATGGCCACCGCCGCGAACCGACAACGGCAACCCCTCGCTGCGCGCGAAATCGACCGTGCGGATCACATCTGCCACACCCGCACAGCGTGCGATGAGCGTCGGGCGCCGGTCGTGGGCCCCGTTCCAGATGCTTCGTTCGTGGTCGTAGTCAGCGTCCCCTGGCCGGACGACCGTGCCGCGCAGCCCGGCGGCGAACTCGGCGATGGTGGCCTCTCCGATGCGGGTCGGCCTAGTCTGCGTCGTTGTCACGATGCGTTCCTCCTGATTGCTGTTTGTTTGTCAGATCCATTTGTCAGATCCAGGAATCACGCTAGTGAACCGTACTCAACGAGCACTCAACGCCGTCTCAACATCATCATCCGAGTCCCGCCTACGCAGTGCGGCCAGCCGCTGACCGGCGATGAGGCATCTCGTTCGGTCGAAAATCGCCCCAGCCCTGTCAATTTCGCGGGCCGCCCGATGCGGGTCGCCGAGCTCGTTGGAAAGCTCTGCCACCATCAACCGTTGCCAGCCAGTGTGTCGCCGCCAGGGGGCGACCTTTTCCGCTGCCTGCCTGTACATTTCCCGCGCTGCCCGGACCTCCCCGGAGATCAGTTCGGCGGCACCGAGAATGGTCAGCGTGGCGCCCATCCCCACCTGATCTCCCGCGGACTCGAACCCTGAAAGGCAACGCCGAGCGTCCGTCAGGCCGCGGTCGATATCACCACCCATGGCGCGGAGCAGGGCGATATTAATCTCGGTCAGCAGCTCGCCGCGTCGGTCGCCCAAGCCGAGCCGAAGCTCCCGCGCCAAGGAAAGAGCCTCATCGGCCGCGCTGTGGTCGCCACAGTCGCGCAGAATGCAGCCAAGTTGGTGAAGTGTCTGCGCCCTCGCCAGGTCATCACCTAACTCGGCGAAATGTTCGGCTGCATCCGTGATGACGGATATCGCAGACGGCGTGTCTCGCGAAAGCCTGGCCGCGTAGCCGATCGCGGACAGCACGTAGCCTTTGGCTTGGATAACGCCAACCCGCCGGCCCAGCAGCAGGGTCTCCTCGACGCAGGGGACCAACCGACCGGCGATCGGGACCAGTTGCAGGCTGGGAGTGATCACCGGCAGGAAGGGTGGGGTGCTGGTCTCAGACTGTGCGAGTTCGCTCAGGCAGGTGTTTAGGTGACGGGCGGCGAGTGGTCCGTCCTCCCGGGACAACGCGCACTGGCCGAGCAGCCAACTGCTGGCAGCGCAATGTTCGGGTCTGCCACCCTCGAATGCCTCGGTGTGCACGTCGGCTGCCAGCTGTTCGGCCTCGTCCAAGTCGAAAGTGCTCCAGGCGAGCGAGGTCTCAATGAGCCGGGCCATCGCCACCTCGTCGGGGTTGCCGATCTCCCGCATGATTGCCAGGGCCTCCGCGCCGAGCGCCCGATGCCGGTCGCCGCGGCCCTGCCGGCTGTCCAGCCCGGTCAGGCCGATCAGAGCAGCCGCGCGAGGCCGGGTCGAGTCGGGAGCCACCGCCAAGGCACGCTCCACCCAACGTGCTCCCTCGACCGCGTGACCGCGGAGGAACCAGAACCGCCACAGGCTGGCCGCGAGCCGGAGCGCGGTCTCGGGCTCGCGGGCGCACGACCAGCGCAACGCAGCGCGCAGGTTGTCGTGCTCACGGTCGAGCAACTTCGGCTGTTCGATGACCACCCCGGTGGCCCGTTCGGGATTGTGGGATTCGGCGACGGCAAGGAAGTAGGCGCAATGCGCAGCCGCCAGTTGAGCCGCCTCACCTGCATGATCGAGATTCTCTTGGCCAAACTGGCGGACCGTCTCCAATTGCCGGTATCGGGTCCCGGCGCCCCTCCTTTCGGTGACCACCAAAGACTTGTCCACCAGCTTGGCCAACAGGTCGAGCAGTTCGATCTGCTGGAGGGGCGCGTCAGCGCAGACTGCTGCCACAGCGTCGAGGGTGAAACCACCCGCGAACACAGACAGCCGGCGCAGCAGAACCTGCTCCGGTTTGGTGAGCAGTTCGTGGCTCCATTCCAAGGTGCCACGCAGCGTCTGGTGCCGCGTGACGCCGCTGGTTCCCCCGCCGAGCATGGACAAAGCATCGCCCAATCCCTGGACGATCTCGGCGGGTTCGAGTACGGCGGTTCTGGCCGCGGCCAATTCCAGGGCCAGCGGCATCCCGTCGAGCCGTCGGCACAACTCTGTCACCCCCTGCGCGTTGTCGGCGTCGAGCGCGAAACCCGGCCGGACCTGCGCTGCCCGCTCAACGAAAAGCCGGACAGAGGGCAGACGGCCCAGCACGGCCAGGTCGGGAGCGTCGGTCCGCAGGGGCGAGGGCAGGGGCAATGACGGCACCCGGTAGGTGTACTCCCCGGCGGCATGGAGTGGCTCCCGGCTGGTGGCGAGCACTCTAACCCCAGGGGATCCGTCCAGTAGCGCGACGACGAGATGCGCACAGGCCGCGAGCAGGTGTTCGCAGTTGTCCAGCACGAGGAGCAGCGAGCGTCGCCGCAGTTGGTCGACCAGCGCTTGGACGCGGCTTGGTGCCGCGCCGGAATCCAACCCGAGGACCTCGGCTACGGCATCGGCCACCAGCAGCGACTCCCCAACGGCCGCGAAGTCGACGAACCAGACTCCGTCCACGTACTCAGGACGAACTCGCTTCGCGGCCTCCAAAGCCAGTCTGGTCTTGCCGCTGCCGCCAGCCCCGGTGAGGGTGAGCAGGCGAGCATGGCCCATCAGCCGCTCGACGTCAACGAGTTCACGCTCGCGCCCGATGAAGCTTGTCAACGGGGATGGCAGATAACCGATGGCATCGTCTTTGGCGGTCACGCCGGCGGGCCGGTGGAGGCGCTCCTCGGGCGGCGAGCCGGTCAACAGCTCGCGAAACAGTCCCGTCGTCCGGGTGTCCGGGTCGGTCCCGAACGCGTCGAGGAGTTCGTCGACCAGCCGCTCATATCGTGCCAAGGCTTCCGACCGCCGGCCCATCCCAGCCAGCACCACCATCTGCGCGCGCACGGCCCCCTCGTGGACGGGATCGGATTCGAGCGCACGGGTGAGGATGACCAACGCTTCCTCCGGTGCGCGCCGCGCTACCGTGGACGCCAGTTTCACCAGTACCTCGAGATGGATTTCCCGGAGCTCATCGCGGCGTGTCGTCAGCCAATCCGCATCCGGCAGCTCCGGCAGAAGATCACCACTGTACAAGTCGGCCGCATCGCGCAGGCTTGCCTCGACGCCTGCAGCCAACGCTGCCACGGCCGAACGCTTGAACTGCAGGACATCGACATCGACCGGGCCAGTGTCATCCAGCACGACCACTTCACCGCGGATGACGAGGAGCCCGTCGCTGCCGGTTCCAGCGCTAGCGAGCGCACGGCGGGCGACGTACAGGGTCTGATGCAGATTCCGTGCGGCGGCCACCGGCTCCATGTCAGGCCACAGACGGTCCAGTACCTGCTCGCGACGGCCACGCTGACCACGCGCCAGCGCCAGCATTGCCACCACGGCCTTCGCCTTCTGCAGCCGCCAGTGGTTGTTCTCGACGGCGTTCCCGTTGACGTACACGATGAACGAGCCGAGAAGCTGGATGCGCAACCCGCTTTGGGTAGGCTTCATGGTTCCTCAGTATCCGCTCGCCAACCGGCGTTGTCGAACAACGAAATTTCCCACACGCGCCCTGCCTTGGCTCACTCTGTGAGCGGCCCATCAGTAGCAAGCAAACCACCAGAACCACAGCAGCCAATCGCCCCCGTCCGGCTCGATTCCGACAACCACCGCCGCCGGCACACTGCCGTGGGAAGTCGCCAAAAACCTCGGCGTCTCTGTACCTACCCTCTACCCGTGCGTCCCGGCAACGGACGCGGGCAAGGTTCTGAGTTGCTGAAGTTCGCGGAGAATCTCCAACTGCTGGCAGTTAATGTCCATCAGGAGATCGATCTCTTCCTTGGACTTCAGGTTCGTAGTGTAGTCATGCTGGGCCATGGCCCCGGCGATGGCATCCTGGCGTTTGGCGGCGATGAGCAGAATTGCTCCTTGCAGACCGGCCAGCATGGACAGAAAGAGGTTAAGAAGTATGTAGGGGTACGGATCCCAGGCATGGGTCGCCAGCGCCCAGGTGTTTATGGCGGCCCAGACCAGCATGAAGGCGATGAAACCTCCCACGAAAGGCCAGCTCCCCATCCCGTTTCGCATGAGGTCCGCGGCCTGCTGCCCGCGGGTGAGGGAAGCCTTGTGCTTGTCGTGCCAGGTGTTCGGTTCTCCGGTCATCCTCCACCCTAACCAGACCTGGCGGCTGGGACGTGCTTCTCCGTTGGTCTGCGCCATGAGTCCTAACCCTCCGGTGCCGTCGGATCTCCCGGCACCTGCCTGGCGCCGCGATTGCGGCACCGTGATCTAAGCCCGGCATGCTGCACGATCTTTCGGTCCTGAAACTGCGAGCTTGGTTAGGGGAGAGGACATGAGATTCCGGCCGTAAAGACACGGCGGACGACGGCGGGAGGTCCCGCCGTCGTCCGCAAGAGTTGCAGTCAGCGCTGTCCGGCTAGGAGGCGGGGTCCGTTTTTCCAGGGGCGAGGCCGTAGAAGGGCGTGAACCGACCCCTGGCTCCGGGGGAAATGTTGGAACGGACGATCAAAGCGCTCTCCAGCGCTGCCAAATGGTATCTGACTGCGCCTCGCGAGGACGCGATGCCGTCGCTGATGTCAGCGACTTTGCTTGCCCCATGGTTTGCCAGGTAGTCGATGATTTGTGATTTGATCGGTGCGTTTCTCGCTCTTTTCGTCCGCTCAATGCGGTGTACGTCCATCGGGCTCTGGACTTCAAAGTCGGCTGTCATTGGCGATGGCCTTTCATCCGGTGTGAGGGTAGGTTCGCTGGTTGAAAATTGGTTAGCCGAGCGGGATCCGGTCAGTGCCTCGAAACGAGCTCAGGCTCCCTGCTGTCTTCAGTGACTTCCGCGTCTTGGGAGGCTTCCGCGCGTGACGCTTCGAGGAGGGACGTGGACTTGTCGTGGTTCCGGCCGATCACCGCCGTGGCGATGGCATTTCCCAGGATGTTGGTGGCGGTGCGCCCCATGTCCAGGAGCTGGTCGATCACCAGCAGGACACCAATTCCGGCGGCGGGGATGCCGAAGGCAGGGACCACGGCGGCTACGACGACGAGTGACCCGCGTGGCACGCCGGCCATGCCCTTACTGCTGAGCAGGAGCATTGCGGTCATCGCGATCTGCTGGCCAAGGTCCATGTCGATGCCGTAGGCGTTGATCAGGAAGACCGACGCGAAGGTCATGTACATCATGGAACCGTCCACGTTGAACGAGTAACCCAGGGGCAGCACGAAACCGGTGGTGCGCTTTTCGATGCCGAACTTGGTCAGGCCTTCAATGAGCTTGGGCAGGGCGGCTTCACTGCTGGAGGTGGCGAACGCGATGACCATGGGTTCGCGCACTATCCGGACCAGTCGGAAGGCCGCCCGTCCGAGGAAGGCGACGGCGACGCCGACCATGATGACCCACAGGGCCGAGAGAGACACATAGAACCCGCCGATGAACGACGCGTAGGTGGCAAACGCATCGAGACCTTGGGAGGTGAAGGCCGCTGCGATGCCGGCGAAAACGCCGACGGGCGCCGCCAGCATCACATACCCGGTGACCTTCAGCATGACGCCCATCAGTTCGTCGATGGCATCGGCGATGGAGGAGCGGCCCTTCTTCCGAAGGTTCAGCAGGGCGATGCCGAAGAGGGCGCCGAATACGAGGATCTGAAGGGGGTTGTTTTCGGTCAGTGCGGCGAAGACGCTCGTGGGAATGATGTGGGTGATGAACGCCTGGTAATCGAGGGGCTTCGTTTCCATCCCCGCGTCGCCTCCCGGCATTAGGTGGAGCCCGTTACCGACGTTGAGTACATGGGCCGTGATGAAGCCAAATGCGCCCACCAGGACGGAGGCGGACAGGAACCAGATCATTGAGCGGCCAAAGAGCTTGCCCACGCCGGCGGATTTGGCCGCTCCTGCGATGCCGGAGACGAGGGTGGCGAAGATCAGCGGGGCAATGATCATTTTGATGAGGTTCAGGAACATGTGCGTCACGGTGTCGAGGACCGCCACGACGGATTCGCGTGTGTCTACCGGCAGCAGCCAGTGGAAGAGCAGACCGCTGAGGATTCCGAACAGGAGCGCTGCCAGGATCCACATCGTTGATTTGTTTTTCATAGTCAGTCCTTGGGTAGAGGCCGGGTTGGTGGCCCGGTGCTGGAACGGTCCTCGTCATCGAGTTCCGTTTTCTCTGTAGTCGATCGGGTTTTTGGGCACGACGGCGTGCCCCTTGCTCCCTGGTCGGGCGGGGTCGTCGGTCTGCGGGTGGGCCCACTACCGCAGGGTTCCCTAACCGAGCTTGCGAGGTTAGGGAGCGGTTGGGGATTATTTGGTGAGGTTGGCCAGGCGGTGCGGGCTGAGGAGCTCGGTGAGCTGCTCGTCGGTGAGCAGGCCGTGTTCGAGCACTAGTTCCGCGACGCCCTTGCCGGTGGCGAGGGCTTCCTGGGCGATGGCCGTGGCTGTGGCGTAGCCGAGTTGCGGGTTCAGGGCGGTGACGAGGCCGATGGATTGTTCCACGGTGAGGCGGAGGTATTCGGTG